>NZ_JACJSE010000019.1 GCF_014698045.1 Aulosira sp. FACHB-615 | reverse complement strand
CCTGTCGCCCAGATGTAAGTCGAAGTAAGGGAGGACGAAAGAAATCCACTACTGCGTTTTCTGTTGGGCAGGAAGCCTACACGCTCTCCGCAAGGTCAGTGTAGGTAGTTCACAGCATAAAATCTCTGAATAATTTGGTTAGAAAAATTGGTTTATATCGCAATACAGAAGAGTAGGTTGGGTGGAGCGACAGCGCAACCCAACAAAGTCTTGAGAAAGTTGGGTTTTATTCTAGTCACAAAATGGCTAATGTCGATAGACTCTCATAACATTTCACGTTAGTCATGATACATATAAATCTTGTAGAGACGTAGCATTGCTACGTCTCTACTTTAAAGGAATTTGATCATGCTGAGTTGCTATTTTAAGCTTAGTTCAACACGTCCATTTTCTTTTAGCTCTTCTAAAACGTCAGAGGGAATATTAGTTATTCGTTTCACTTCAGCATCAACTGTGATAACAAAAGTCTTATCCCCTCTCTCAGTGTAAGTCTTAATTTCCATAAGGTTACGCTCATCATCTAATATAAGATGACTGCCAAGAACTTTGTCACCTCCGGCTTTCAAATCATGTTGTATTCGTTTCACATCTTCTTCAATTCGCTCAAAATTCAACAATCCTTCTTGAACAGAAATTAAGTTAGAAGGTTCTTTCAATCTCTCCTCAACTGCGTCTGCTAGTTTCTTAGGGATGCTCGTTATAGTGTTGAATAGCTTACCAAACTTGTCTTGAAGACTTTTTTGCTTATCCATAACTTATTATCTCCTAAGTTTTCTGTTGCAACATTTTCACTTTGGCTTTTGTGGTAAGTTGTTTCTTGAATTCATCAGGAATTTCGTCTTCGGAAATTTCTTTCTCTTCAGATTTTAAGGTACTCTTACCAGAGCGAACATCTTGGACATAAACTTCTATCTTTATAGAGAAACGAGGAATACCACCGGGAATTTTTACATTTTTTACGGCATAAACAACTGCGTCTGATGTCACTTGAATTGCTGTGTTGATACCATCAAGGATATAGCCTAGCGTTTGACTAGCCCATTCCTTGATTCGATCCCAATTAGACCCAACAGCAACACCTCCAATAGCAGCCGCAACTATCCAGACAATTACTGGAATTGGCATAATAAAGATTCCTCCACAATGTTTTGAGTTAGATTAGATTAATTCACCGAAGTGTTACTTAAAATAGATGTTTCGTTTGAAAAACACTTTCTCTTGTGCCTTAGTTTTACTTCTGTGTATTTTTCAATTTCTTCTTTTACTAAAGTCTCATCAATGCTTTCTACCTTTTCAGTCAGCAATTGCAAGCCTAATTTAATAGTGATATTTTTGATATCACCACCACAAAGACCATCACTAATATTAGCTAAATGCTCATAACTTACTTCTTTGGGTACATTTTCAGATAAATGAAATCTCCATAGATGTTCTCTCATAACTATATCTGGAGCCAAAAACTCTATATTGAACAGAATTCTCCTCAAAAAAGCCTCATCATAGTTATCAAAAAGATTTGTGGCAAACACAATAATCCCATTGAATTTATCTAAGAGAGTGAGCAAAGTACTTTTTGCTGAATTAACACCATGATCGGCTGCTTGTGATAAATTGGAGATTCTTCTACTAAGGACTGCATCAGCTTCATCAAAGAATAGTAAGCTTTTTGTTTCTTCTGCTGTTTTGAAAACTGATGCTAAGTTATCAGATGTTCCTCCTACAAAAGAAGACTCAAGCTCACCATAGTTAGCTCTAATAATTGACAGTCCAAGTTTATGAGCAATTGCCTCAGATGTTATACTTTTACCTGTACCCGGTACACCAAAAAAGTTAACACTCAAAGCACTTCCCGCTTTCAAAAACCGATTAAATTGCCAATCATACAAAAGTTTATCTCTATTTTGTATGTAAGCAACCATCTGGTCAATTTGGTCAAGTGTGCTTTGGGATAGTGCTATTTCTTCAAGAGTCCATTTAGGTTGCTCTACTAAAGTCTGTGCTTTTTTTTGCTTATCTGATTTATCTCTGTCTTTGACGATTATGAACTCCATATTATTACTTACTTTATTGAACTTATCTAATACAATGCCAAAATTTCAGTTTTTTAGATAGTCTGACAGAAACGGATATAAACGTATTTCAACTGAGATTTTATTACAATGTTTTAAGAAAAAAAACGGAAAAGATTGGAAAAAATTTAATTATGTTTCGCTATAATGCTTACAAGTATTAATATGTATAGCTTTCATGAATGTAAACGAAGTTGTAAAATTTGTTGATCAGATAGTCTTTGATAAAACTGGAAAGCATCTAGACGACATTCAAACTGCTGTAGTCGAAGGAACATGGCAAAGACAAACATATGATGATATTGCACAAGAATGTAATGTTACTAAAAATCATGTAGGAGACGTAGGGGCTGAACTATGGCAACTTTTATCTCAAATATTGCAGGAAGATATAAAAAAAACTAATTTTCGTTCTACATTTGAAAGATTGCAGATATCATCATTACCAATTGTTATTCAAAATAATAACAATAATAATATTTTAAATTTTGGTTCATCATACCTGTATCAATCTAATGATCATAACCAAGAAAACAATAAATTTAAATCAATTCATTACGATATATCTTTAGCACCTCAAATAACCAACTTCTATAATAGAGACTGCGAACTTCACAAGATTGATGATTGGATATCAAATCAAAGTACTTCTTTAATCTCAGTTCTAGGGTTATATGGAATTGGTAAAACTACTCTTGTCAAAAAATTTGTTGATTTACATTTAGAGCAATTTGAAGTAATCATATGGAGAAGTTTAAAACACCCTAAACCACTGAATTTACTGATTGATGATTTATTAAATGTTTGTCAACAAGAAGCTCAAGTAAGTATAAGTGATAAATTAACACAATTTTTTAAAATTCTGAGTGAGAAAAAATGCTTAATCATTCTTGATGATATTCATCATATATTTACCAAGGGTCAATTTGCTGGAACATATCAAATTGAATATCAAGATTATCAAAACTTTTTTACAATGGTTGCAAAAATTGAACACCAAAGTAGTGTCATTCTTATCAGTCAAGAACAATGTGCGGAAATGGAATTTTTAGATGAAGAATTATATCCGATAAAATTTTTAGAATTATCAGGTTTATATGATAAGGAGATATTAAGAAACACAGGATTAACAGATGAAGATAGCTGGATAAATTTAATTGATTTATATGAAGGAAATTTAGGTTACTTAAAAAGTATTGCGGGTTCAATCAGAAAGATTTTCGACGGTAAAGTAGCCGATTTTTTAGCAGAGAATGAATTAGTTATTACGAAAGATATACAATTTTTACTTAGTCAAGTCTTTAACAACATATCACCTACAGAAAAGCAGATTATTTTAGAATTGAGTAAATTCAATCAAGCCGTCTCTAGAGAAGATTTAAAAGCAACCTTAGATTTATCTTCCAGCGATTTTATCAATGGATTAGAATCTCTACAACAAAGGTATTTAATTCAAAAAATAAAAACGGAAAAAATTATGTTTAAACTATCCCCAGTTTTTAGGCAGTATATAAGAAATATTTCTCAGAGATTATGAACCAAACAATTGCTACTGAAGAACCAGATATTTGGATTGATGAACATAATCTGCTGTTTATCAAGAGAACTTCTATGAAAATTGTAGAGTTAGTGAACACTACCGATACTTAATAAGAATTATTATTTTAGCGATCGCCAGCCAGTTGCCATACTACCAAGGATTGCCAATCAATGTAAATCCAGCCCAATAATAAGGATGAGATAATTCATCCTCATCAAGCTCATCCAACTCATGTAATTCAGAAGAAGCAGCACCACGAATGCGGGGATTATCTTCCAAACTAACACGCTCTTTGAGCATATCAATTTGAGCTTGTCGTAGGGCTTCTGACTTAACTGGATTAGTTTTTAGTTTTCCGTAAAATTGCAGCATCAAAGCCAATGTTCCGCCATCACTCACCTCCCACAGACTTGCTAAGGCGGCTTTTGCGCCTGACTGTACAGCTAACCCAGCAAACCCCAGTTCAGCTTGAGGATCACCCAACGCCGTACGACAAGCACTCAATACTAATAACTGCACTGGAGGGTTATTGAGTCCGAGAGTTTTCAGTTCATCTAAGCGAATTTTTTTATCCCAAAACTGGATATAAGATTTATCCACAGAACCCTGAGCAAATTCAGCATGGGTAGCAAAATGTACTATTCCAAAAGGATACTTAGCACGTTCTTTTTTCAAGTTTTTGAGAGTGAAGTCTTGGTTTAATAAAGACTTACCCTTCCAGTTATTGTTAACAATATTAGATAATTCTAAGGGAACAGCAGGTAAAGGTTCCAGGTTTTGAAATTTTGATGCTCCCATTGCTAAAACCTGGGTTTTTGTAATATTGGTTAGTTGAAAATCGAGCAGACTAAAAGCCGGAATAATCGTTAAACTATACTTTTCAATTAAAAATGTTTTACCATCAGAAATCGCCGCTAAAGGAACAGTCCGTAAGCCACCTCCTAAACAAAATAGCAGATTATTAATACCTTGGCTTTTCAAGTCAGATGCTAAGGGTGCAACTAAAAAGTCATATATTTTCTTACCGGATGCTAGATATCGCTTGCGCGAAGAACTGGGATTAGTAAGATCATTGCGGAATTTTGTAACTAAGTTAGTCAATACTTCTCTTTTAGCTTCGGGGATACGTTTGTGAATTGGTGGTTTATCCGGTAATACCAAGATTAAATCGAGTTGGTCAGCAGTTGGTACTGCATATATTAAGGCGCTTTTTTTACCGACTCTTTGATTAATATTTTTGAGAGTTTGACTGATTTTGTTGACTTCAATAACCTGATTTGAAGGTAATTTTACCTGCATATATTCATCATATTGCTGCTTCCAACCCCTTTCAATATGGATAACAGCCGAGTTAATATCTTCCCTGTCTAGTAATTTTTTAATAATATCCGGCTGCAACCGAGATACGGGAAGTTTAATTTGTTTTTCTATTGGCGGAACGGCTTGGATTTCTGCTTGGCTAAACTTTAGCAAGTCCAGCCCAATTATGAATAAACTGAGGGTTGAAAGAGCTAATAAGTTTAGCCTGCGCTTGTTCATTTTTTTATGAAAAAATATTATTAATAATTCTGACTGGATTAAGAGAAATAAGTCAAAGTTGTGTTATGCAGAAATCTTAAATGATTTACAACTATTTCTCTACCTTGTCTCCCTTGTCCTCCTTGTCTTTTGTGTCTCTCTGCTTCACAACTTATTTATGATATCTGCACTCTTATGTTCAAATCATAACCTAAATTTCTAGGTGTTGATTAAGAATTAGATTGGATTTGCTTTTGCTGTTCTTGTAGCCAAGCTTCAAACAGTTCATTCAATAATCTTGCTTTCATCTGGTCATCGAGTTGGGCTGGGATGAGTTTTTCTAGGCGCAAAATCACAACCCATTCGGTTATTCGGGCGGGAGGTAAAACTTGACCGGGTTGACTGCTGGATAGCAACTGTACCATTCCGGGATGAATTGCTTGTAGTTCAACTGGGCCGACTAGTCCGCCAGTTTGGGCTTCTGGGCCTTGGGAGTATTCTTTGGCTAGTTCTGCAAATGACTGTTCTTTGGCTTGGAGGCGAAAGTAGAGTTCTTGAACAAGTCCGATATCTTGAGTACGTAGTAGGGAATAAATGACTTTATCTAACTTGGCTTTGTTTTGAAAGAAGTATGATTCGAGTTTGTTACCCCAAGTAGCAATTTTGAATTTCTCGATTTTTAGTTTCCGAATTGTGACTGATTCAAGTTGATTGACTGTTATACCGTGATAAGCCATCCAGGCTTTAATGTCTGCATCGGTTTTTAACTGCCGTTCTAGGTAAAACTGCTGTTGAGCGCGAGTAATTTCTTCTGATGTACATTCTACAGATGCGATCGCTTCATCGATAATTAATTCCCGAATTAGCTGTGGCAACATTTGGTAACTTGCCAGTAAGGGAACTAGCTCAGTAGCCTGGATTGTACGGTTGCCAATTTGGAGAGCTTCTGTCATTTTTTATCCCAACTGCGATCGTCTCAGCCAGCAATTATTGTTACATATCTGGCTAGTAATTTTTCAATCAACATCATCAACTTTAAAACTGCCACTGTATTTGAATTGTTATGCTATTACACGGTTTGGTACAGGAAGCATATTCCGCCAATAAAATGCCTCTTGAGGTAAAACTACAGCATCAATTCTTTCAAAATCTAAACGAGTTGGATGGAAATCTGAAGTTGAGTCATCGTAAAGGTGTGGTGTCTCACTCAGGTCTGGAATGTAAGCTCCATAATACCGGAGAGTTGCATCTAAAAATCCATACTCCTCCACTGTCGCCTTGTCCATCAATTTGCCGTTGTAAAACGATACTGGTGATATCCGAACCTGTACAGGGCCAATGTCCGTAATAGCTATCAAGGGAAATTTTCAATTAATTTAAATTACAGGTAGCTAATACCATGCTTTAGTACCAGTATTGAGTATCTAAAGCAGTAACAATAAAGTTAGTACACAGGAATTTCATCCTAGCTGTAAAAATAACTTTAGAGAGATTTGTCACGACTAAGCAAAAATTCGGCTTCTAAAATTTAGGTTGTGATTATGCGATTGTCCAAAATAACCCGTTCTATACGTAGACTTAGTACCCATATTTTCGCCATATTTTTGGGAGTCTTGCTCACTGTTAGCACTTTGCAGGTGTTACCTTCGCAAGCGGAACCCGCACCCAGTCCAGTGAAGGTTGATGATGCACCAGAACTGATTGCCCAAAAACAATCACCGGCGACTGCTGCTATCGGTAATAGTAGTTTTGTGACGGCGGCTGTGAATCGAGTTGGTCAAGCAGTGGTGAGAATTGACACGGAACGCACAATTACGCGCCGCCGTGTTGACCCATTTTTTGAAGACCCATTTTTCCGGCAGTTTTTTGGTGATGGTTATTCTCAACAATTACCACCAGAACAACTGCGTGGTCTAGGTTCTGGATTCATTATTGATAAAAGTGGTTTGATTTTAACTAATGCCCACGTTGTAGACAAAGCCGATAGAGTTACAGTCCGCCTCAAGGATGGTCGTACCTTTGACGGTAAAGTTCAAGGTATTGACGAAGTAACAGATTTAGCGGTGGTTAAAATTAACGCTGGTAAAGATTTACCCGTTGCAACTTTAGGTTCTTCTAATGCTGTACAAGTAGGAGACTGGGCGATCGCAGTTGGTAATCCTTTAGGTTTTGATAATACAGTTACTTTGGGTATTGTCAGCACCCTCAAGCGTTCTAGCGCCCAAGTGGGAATTTCGGATAAACGCCTAGATTTCATTCAAACTGACGCAGCCATTAACCCTGGTAACTCTGGTGGCCCTTTGTTGAATGAACGCGGTGAAGTAATTGGAATTAACACCGCGATTCGTGCTGATGCGATGGGTATTGGTTTTGCAATTCCCATTGATAAAGCTAAAGCGATCGCTACACAACTGGAAAAAAATGGTAAAGTAGCTCACCCCTATCTAGGCGTGCAGATGGTCACATTAACCCCAGAATTAGCGAAACAAAATAACAGTGACCCAAACTCTACATTTGAAATTCCAGAAGTAACCGGGGTTTTAGTGATGCGAGTTGTCCCCAATTCCCCAGCCGCTAAAGCTGGTATTCGCCGTGGTGATGTCATCCTGCAAATAGATGGCCAAGCTATTACCAATGCTGAACAGTTGCAAAACTTTGTGGAAAATAGCACCCTTGGTCAAGCTTTACAGGTAAAAATCCAAAGAGGTAGTCAAACACAACAGTTATCAGTACGCACTGCTGAGTTACAAAATGCTACTTCGTAAGTGCTAATTTTTGATATCTGAAAAATGGGGATAGGCTTAGGCTTATCCCCGTATTTTTTTGAGTTATGGCAGCTTTGATATAGTATGTCCGGGTAATGACTTATGAACTATAGGAATACGGTTTGCTCCCTGAATCTAGTTGTGTACGCAGGGAGTCGGGAGTAGGGAATGGGGAGTCGGGAATAGGGAATGGGGAGTCGGGAATGGGGAGTCGGGAATAGGGAATGGGGAGTCGGGAGTAGGGAATGGGGAGTCGGGAGTAGGGAATGGGGAGTCGGGAATGGGGAGTCGGTAGTAGGAAAGAAGCCTGATCTGGCCCGGATTTCTCACCACACCTTTCAAAGCCTGTGCAGGGGAGCAGGGGAGCAGGGGAGCAGGGGAGCAGGGGAGAATGAAGGTACTCTCTCAAGAGCCCCTCCGCACCTCTGCCCCTCTGCCCCATCAAACGCCTGAAGCTTGTGAGAAATGCGGGTCTGGGTGTACTGATTTTTTCCCAAATCAAATATGAGTCCTAATAAATTTCACACTTCAGACTTTTATTAGAATTTTCTGACATTACTACCACCTCAAAAACTGCCCTTTAACAGATGTTAGGGATAGTAATCTGATACATAATTCCACAATAGCAAGATTACTTATTTAATAAATACAACAAATGTCTGACCTTAAAAATGCTTGGGAACATAAATATATCACTACCAATGGTGTAAAACTGCACTATGTCACCCAAGGAACAGGCCCTTTGATGTTGATGTTACATGGGTTTCCTGAATTTTGGTATTCTTGGCGGCATCAAATACCAGAATTTGCGGAAAATTTTCAAGTTGTGGCTTTAGATTTACGTGGCTACAACGATAGTGAAAAACCCAAAGCACAATCAGCTTATATTATGGGTGAATTTATCAAAGATGTTGCGGGTGTAATTAAAGGTTTAGGTCACGAAAAATGCGTTTTAGTTGGGCATGATTGGGGTGGTGCGATCGCTTGGTGTTTTGCTCATGCTCACCCAGAAATGCTAGAGAAATTAATCATACTTAACTTACCACACCCCGCTAAATTTTCTCAGGGATTATCAACTCCCCAACAGTTACTACGTAGCTGGTATATGTTCTTATTTCAACTACCAATCATGCCAGAATTTCTCCTGCAAACTTTTGACTATCAGCCAATTGCTCAGATTATTCAAGGCACAGCAGTTAATAAAAATGCTTTTACTGCCTCTGACCTAGCAGCTTATAAAAATGCGGCTGCTAAACCCGGTGCTTTAACAGCAATGCTCAACTACTATCGCAATGTATTTTCTCACTTTTTACCCAACAAAAATTGGGGAATTTTAAATGTCCCCACACTGATGATTTGGGGTGAAAATGATACTGCCCTTGGGAAAGAGCTTACCTATGGAACTGATACCTATGTCAGCAACTTGCAAATTCAGTATATTCCCCATTGTGGGCATTGGGTACAGCAAGAGGAACCGGATCTAGTGAATCGATACATGCGTGAATTTACGGGAATTTAATATACTAAAAAGTAGAATTACTGAGTGCCAATTAATAATATAAAAATTCCGGTTAACAACCAATGACAAATCAAAATAAATGCTTGTATTTCTTAAAAAGATTTAACAAGATAAAGATTGGTAATTTTAGGTAAGTTTTGTGAGCGATCGCCAGCCCAAAACCCGCATCCATACTGTTTTTATGTCTTTGACCAAACTATTAAACATCACCTTGATTTTGTGAGTTAAATCAACATTGTCCAGAAAATTAGTGAGATAATAGAATCGTGAGGAAAAGAACGGTTACAACTTCAATACAAAGGGGAAAGATTATGAAATTCAAGCTAATTGCCGCTATAGCCTTAGCAACCACTCCCCTCATTTTTGCCACCTCTGTGAAAGCAGGGAATTCGCAAGATTTACAAAGGCTTTTATCTACTGGGGAATGTCAGAGGTGTAATCTAGCTGGAGTTGACCTCAGTGGCGCTCATTTAATTGGTGCAGATTTACGTGGTGCCAACCTTTCTAAAGCTAACCTTGCAGGCGCAAACCTCGAAGGTGCAGACCTCACCAACGCAAATTTGAAAGGAGCTAACCTATCTTCAACTTTTGTCACCAACGTTAACTTTAAAAAAGCTAATCTTGACGGCGTGAATTTTACCCGCGCTCAAATTCATGACTCCAACGTCTACGGCGCATCAATGGACAATATGAATATCACCGATGCAGATATTTTCAACACAGGCATCGGTGTTGGTGGTGAAGAAGGCGCACAAATGCCAGATTGGGACTAATTTGAACTTAAGTAGACTCATTTCCCATAACTGTGGAAATTGGGTGTAGGGGTGAAAAGGTATGGGGCTTCGCCGTGAGCGTTAGCCGAACGGTGTAAAGGTTTTGAAGACATACACCCCTGTACCCCGACACCCTTACACCCATTCTCATCAGACAACTGTTGTGTGTCAGCCCTGATTTATCAAAGCCAGATACGTGAATACAGAAGAACTTTTATTAAGTATTCATATCAATGACCAATGGATTCATTGACGAATCTGGCTGAAGATAGCTTTAATATTCAGTTAAAATCGGCGATTAACCTTGTATAAATGAGAGGTGATCTGATTTTTGCATGAATTGTACTTGCAGGAGTACGATTATCAGCAACTGATACGGCATAGGATAATCTCATCCTGAAGGTTGCCGTTGATTGAAAAACACAAAACACAGATAGATGTAGTAACACAGCCTACAATTTTTGGCTTCTGTCCTTCTAGTGACTGTCTACCTTGGAGTTGATGCAGTAGAGGTTAGAGGCATTTATGGTTATAGGGAATACAATGTGTTACCCATCTAAGTCTGATCAACTTGTGCCTTGTCCAATCACAGCCTTTTGGTTGTCATTGTCCAGATAAAAAAACCCAACTGTCAAATTTATGGAAATTAAGATGCCAGAACCAGAATTCGCAGAAACAAAATCCACAGAAGCAGCAGTGCCAGATATCAACAGCCAAACAGGTACCATTACTAAACTCCAGCCTCCTGCTCAACCTCAAGAGGAATGGGTGAAGTACGGCGAACAAATTTCTAGCTTTTTAGCATCACTGCCTGAGTACCTGGGGAGCTTGTTCAGCAAATATAAGCAACCCTTAGTTGTTGTTGGCGCAATTGTGACAGCACTTGTCGCAGTTAAGGTACTTTTGGCAATATTAGATTCTTTGAATGATATTCCTTTAGTAGCACCTACCTTTGAGTTGATTGGGATTGGTTACTCTGCTTGGTTTATTTACCGCTATTTACTCAAGGCTTCAACCAGAAAAGAGCTAACTAACGAAATTACAACACTCAAATCACAAGTTGTTGGTAAAAACGCTCCTAGCGCATAATATAGCAGGAGGCAGTGGTTCGGCTACTTCGACTGCGCTCAGTACAAGTTCGCTCACCAACCAGGCAGAAGGCAGGAGGTAAAAGTCTTACTATGCCCGACTGCTATAACTGACTCTCGCTGCAATTTAATTTCAAACACAGAAGAGAGGGTAGTGCAGAACACTGCCCTCTCTTCTGGTAAATTCAACTTAATGGCTGAAACTCCTGAGAATACTGAGTTATTACTCAGCACTTTGCTACGGTTCGTTGGCTAATTTATTTTCAGAGAGTGAAGTTTGTTCAGGTAAGCGCACAATATTCTCAGAAGAAATTTTATCTAGTCTTCCCAGTTTAACTAAAGCTTGATGCACCATTGCTGCTACTTCTGCTCTAGTGGCTGCTTGATTGGGAGACAAGAATTGAGGGTTAGCATCGGTAATTACCAAACCATTGGCTGTGGCAGTCGCTACCTTAGCCACGGCATATTTAGGAATTTTTTTGGCATCTTGATAAATACTTAGCACCTGTGCGGGTTTGGCTGGTTGTTTGAGATTTAACCCACTTACCAGCGCCACTAAAACTTGTACACGGGTAATTTTTTGGTTGGGTTTAAAAGTTTTGTTGGGAAACCCCTTTAAAAAACCTGTACCCACAGCGCGGTCAATTGCTGGTGTTGCCCAATATTTACCTGAGACATCTTTAAAGGGTACAGAATTTTTACTCAGTTCTGTGTCAAAAGCTTTCTGGAGAATGGCTGCAAATTCCGCGCGATTCACAGGCTGATTTGGTCTAAACGTGTAATCTGGGAAACCTTTGATAATTCCACGCGCCGAAAGTGCATTAATAAATCGAGCCGCCCAAAAATTTTTCGGCACATCATTAAAGGCAATAGGTGGTGGAATAATTGATTTTTGTTCAGCAGGGGTAACTAAGGGTAAGGGCGATGAGGTAACTGATGACTCTGGATTTTTAGACGTAGAAAAAGGTACGGTTTTTGGTGTTGAATTAAGTGGAATTACTTGGACTGGTGGCAGGATTTGAGGGGAATTTGGGCTGGGTTCGGGGACTACTTCTTTGGGAGATACAGGTGCAGCTTCAACTTGAGGATTAGTGCTTGGCTGCACCTGGGAAGCTGGAGCAGTAACGGCGGGAGTTGGTTGCGTTTGGATTGTGGAAGTTGGTGTCGGCGACAACACTATATTGAAGTTCCAGCCAGCATCTCGGCGAGAAAATGACCACAAGAGAATCCCCCCGATCGCACCGAAGGCAACTAAAATGGCAATAAATTCATCAAAGCCAAGGGCTGTTTTTTCAGATGACTTGGGGTCGGAAGGAGGTAAGTTGGTCATCGTATTTTCCCTGAAATTGCAAAGTTCCCACTCAAAAATCAATAAGCTTGGGCGATAAAAGCCGCAGCTATCTAAACAAAACCCGCACTTCGACTACGCTCAGTGAACACGCTTCGACTTCGCTCAGTGAACACCTATGCGGGTTTACAGCTTAATTGTCAGATATCATCTCAAAGCATTTATTTCATCCTTCATACTTCATACTTCATACTTCTAAAGCACTCTTAAAATGCTGGGAATGCTATCAATCGCTTCCAGACTGCGAATTTCTTCTAAAGCTTGGCGGAAGTCGCCTTCTTTCACATCATGGGTAACAACCACAATTTCTGCTAATCCTCCCTGAAAGCCAGTTTGCACCACAGATTCTAAACTTACACCATGATTACCAAAGCAAGTACCTAGTTTACCAATGACACCAGGGTGGTCTTTGGTGAGAAAGCGGGCGTAAAATCTGGTAACTAATTCCGAGATCGGGGTAACTTGGCAGTAATCTTCATGTCTACAAGTGAGCAGGGGATTTGGTGCGGTTGTATTACTCTTGAGGGCTGCTGTCACACTTAAAATATCTGAGGTAACAGCACTGGCTGTTGCACCTGCACCCGCACCGGGGCCAAAAAACATCACTTGGCCGATGGGTTCACCTTCTACAAGAATGGCGTTATACACACCGTTAATACTAGCCAATGGGTGAGATTTAGGTACAAAGGTGGGATGTACTCTCACAGATAACTGGGAGTGGTCATTATTTTGGTATTTAGCGATCGCTAATAATTTAATCACAAAGCCCAATTTTTCAGCGTATGTAATATCTGTCTTGCTAACTTGACGGATACCCTCACAATAAACATCTGGTAAATGAATGCGTCCACCAAAACCCAAAGATGCCAAAATCGCAATTTTATCGCCTGCATCTAAACCATCTACATCGGCTGTCGGGTCAGCTTCAGCATAACCCAAGCGTTGAGCATCAGCTAACACATCCCCAAAATCACTGCCTTCAGTTTGCATCCGGGTGAGGATATAGTTAGTCGTACCGTTAACAATGCCAATAACAGTGTGAATCCGGTTAACACTTAAAGCTTGCTTCAGGGGTTGAATCACGGGAATTCCCCCACCAACAGCCGCTTCTAACATCACATACACCCCGGCTTCATTGGCGGCGTTGAAAATTTCTGCCCCAAATCTAGCGATCGCCGCTTTGTTAGCTGTGACGATATGTTTACCATTTTTGATTGCTTGGAGAATGAGCGATCGCGCCGGTTCCAATCCTCCCATCACCTCAACTACAATATCCACAGCCGGATCATTGACAATCGCAGCTAAATCGGTTGTGATGACTGACTCTGGTAATTCTACAGCACGGGGTTTGTCAGGCGATCGGACACCCACCCGATAAATTTCGATTTCTCCCAACAACGGATGACGGCCAACAGCATCTTGTAGTAGTTGCACCGTACCTGTACCTACAGTACCTAATCCCAATATTCCTAGCTTTACACCCACAAACTTTTCATCCATCTTAGTGCTGAGTGCTGAGTCACCGAAGTTTGCAAGGGCGGGGGAAACCCCCGCACGCAACTTCTCGCTGAGTGCTGAGTGGTTATGTATAGCAGTCGAAGTATAGGTTAGGAAATTTAAAAAGCATGAATGCTAGATATAGTAAAACTTTTACCTCCTGCCTCCTGCCTTCTGCCTCCTGCCTCCTGCCTCCTGCTATAACCACCAGAACTCTTGTTTCAGCAAGTATATATACAAAACAATTGTAGGGTGAGCATCGCCCACCCTACAGATTATCCTGCTTCAGTTATATTTTGTCAGTTGTCTTAATCTATTGACTAATGACCCTTCGGGTGAGCCAGTGAGGGAGTCGGGGAACCCGCCCAACGCACTGGCTCACCAATGACTAATGACTAATAACCAACTTAGTAAGTTTCTACGTGCCAACGACCAGCTTTCTTGATTTCTTTTTGGTAATCACTCCAGGTTACACCTTCTTTGGCAGCCGCAGCAGTTAAAGCTGCATCAATGCCATCTTCCATACCGCGTAAACCGCAGATGTATGTGTGGGTTTTTTCATTTTTAATCAATTGCCACAATTCATCAGCGTGTTCTGCTACGCGGTCTTGAATGTACATTCTGCCGCCTTGAGCATTCTTTTGTTCGCGGCTGATAGCATAAGTCAAGCGGAAGTTATCAGGATACTTCTGCTGTATTTCTTCCAACTCTTCTTTATAGAGAATGTTGGGAGTTGTCGGCACACCAAATATCAACCAAGAGAATCCTTTAAACTGATAATCTGGGTTAGCTGCTTTTTCTGCATCTTTAAACATCCGCCACAAATATGTACGCATAGGCGCAATACCTGTACCAGTTGCCATCATAATCACATTAGCTTCGGGGTCGCTGGGTAACAACATCTCTTTACCCACGGGGCCTGTAATCTTAACTTCTTCCCCAGGCTTTAAGAAACACAGATATGTAGAGCAAACACCATATACTGTTTCACCAGTTTCTGGATGCTTGTATTCCAACTGACGAACACACAATGAAACTGTCTTATCATCAACATCATCACCATGACGAGTTGAAGCTATAGAATACAGTCTGAGCTTTTCTGGCTTACCGTTTTTGTCCACACCAGGGGGAATAATCCCAATACTTTGACCTTCGATGTACTTCAAGTTACCACCAGACAGGTCAAATTTAATATGTTGAACAATACCAATTCCACCTTCTCCAACCAACGGCTCATTAGAGATACACTTACCGATAAATGGAGCATTGGGACGGTAGGTATTTACGGGAACGTCAGCATGGGCTTTTTTGGCTTGTGCTTGAGTCATGGTGTTGCCTTTTGTGTCCTTACTATTGGCTTTCGCAGGTGTGGCTTGACCATTTTCCCCACTGTTAGCACTCACTGTAGGTACAGCACTGGCAAACGCGGCTTTGCCATTTGCTTGCTCTAAAATGCTTGCGGGTAGAATGCTAACAATTTTGCCGCCGAGGCGAGTGATACGTCGCATTTCTTGGTTCATGCGGTTGTAAGGCACTCTGATGAACACACTGCCACTTTTACGAATTGGGTAGTTCGTTTGATCAGTTGCTTCGTTCTGACGCAGACCCACCACTTCGTACACGAAGACGCGGCTACCTGATTCTGTGTTGGCAGCACCCTCAACAGTACCTTGATTGAACATTCTGTCTATCACTCCGATATTACTTAACCGTTTTTCAAAAACAACTATTCCCATCACTTAGCCAGATTTTAGTTTATCGGATTTTGGGATACCAAAACTAGCGCGTTGGGAAAGAGGCATCAAAAAATGATACCTTGCTAAGTACACTCGCTCCAGACAAGCAGGTATTGGAATAAACACACCTGTTCATCCTCTAAAATAGAGGATAAGTCCCTGACAGAATGTTAACCATGAGTCAATTTAATCTTTTTTTCGTGAATTATTTTTGATAAAATCACTGCTGACGACCTCAACAAACCCGAAGCAAACACTTTTGAGCAGCTACAACTAATGCTTGATAGAGGCGAATTCTACTCTGTACTACTTGGCTTTTGTTGCTGATTTCTTTATGTTTTTTTTAACAGTCCTGCTGAAAAATAAAGATAACATAAACTATGACCATGAACTTCACTGAATATCCAACTTAGATTAACTTCAATCAGTGGGAGTTCAGGTTTATATTTATACTTTAAATATTTACTCAAGATTACGATTCAGCACATCAGGCTAACTGCTCAATATCTACTCCTTCTTGCGGTAGATTTTCAAGATGAATGTTGCAAATGAGAGTTAACACCACTTACGCAACTGTAAATCTCCGAACTTGGCTTTCATCACAAAATTATACCCGCTCCTACTGGGAAGATAGCTATCTCACAAAGAAGATGGGTGAAGAACAAAATTTGTGCTGTGTCGAGAAAACTTATGTTTAAATGATTAATCTGACAGTAGCACCACAAGATTCATCCTGATATCAAATCTTGTATAGGATTACCCATTCTGTTAAAATTAAGTATACCACTAGGATTAAATACTTACTAGCTGCAAAATAAGGCAATCTCAGACGAGTAACAGCCGCTAATTTGGTTGTACACCCGTCTGATAATAGTTATGTAGCTGAGTAGCAAGAACACAGGAAAAACCAATGGGGTAGACTCCTGGCTTCAAAAATCTGCTGTGTGAAAAATTATTGATTGACACATTTAGTATTTAGAGGAGATTTATGACAAGTAAGCCGGAACGCGTGGTACTAATTGGAGTAGCCGGAGACTCCGGGTGCGGCAAATCTACTTTTTTGCGTCGTTTAATAGACTTGTTTGGCGAAGAGTTTATGACAGTTATCTGTTTGGATGACTATCATTGCTTAGATCGCAAACAGCGCAAAGAAACTGGGATAACTGCACTTGACCCCAGGGCAAACAATTTTGACTTGATGTATGAGCAAATTAAAGCTCTCAAAGAAGGTCAAACCATTAATAAGCCGATTTATAACCACGAAACCGGCCTGATTGATCCCCCAGAAATAGTAGAACCAAATCACATTATTGTGGTTGAAGGTCTACATCCTTTATATGATGAACGGGTGCGATCGCTCCTTGATTTCAGCGTTTATTTTGATATCAGCGATGAAGTTAAAATTGCTTGGAAGATTCAACGCGATATGGCAGAAAGAGGCCATCGCTACGAAGATGTTTTAGCTGCTATCAACTCTCGTAAACCTGACTTTACAAAATATATCGAACCCCAAAGAGAATTCGCTGACGTAGTTCTCCAAGTACTGCCCACAAACCTCATCAAAAACGACACCGAACGCAAAGTTTTGCGGGTACGGATGTTGCAACGCGAAGGTAAAGAAGGATTCACTCCTGTTTACTTATTTGATGAAGGTTCCACCATTAACTGGACTCCTTGTGGACGCAAGCTTACCTGTTCCTATCCAGGTATGCAACTGTACTATGGTTCCGATGTTTACTATGGCCGCTATGTCTCAGTACTCGAAGTAGATGGTCAATTTGACAACCTAGAAGAAATCATCTACATCGAAAACCATCTCAGCAACACATCCACCAAGTACGAAGGTGAAATGACTCACTTGTTACTCCAACACCGTGAGTATCCTGGTTCTAACAATGGAACTGGTTTGTTCCAAGTGCTGACAGGTCTAAAAATGCGTGCCACCTACGAACGTTTAACATCAAAGGAAGCAAAACTAGCAGTTCAAGTCTAAACAAAACAGCAGTGTTTGTGTCAAATTTTTTGGGGGTGCTTCCGGGGGCATCCCCTTTTTATTTTTGTAGTGATGGGAGTGGTGAGTAGGGAGTAGTACAAAAAGGCAAAAGTAAAAGGTCAAAAGGAAAAAGAAAAAATACGGATACTACAAGCTTTTTAGCAATTCCTTATGGTCGGTTTATTTACGCCGAACTGTACTAGGACTAGGTTCAAAATGCCTCTATAAATCTCTAACCTCTAACCTGTAACCTCTAACCTTTAGTTTTCTCATCGAGGACGCTTGTGTATTTATTAATTCCTGCTGCCGGTGTCGGTAAAAGAATGGGTAGTAACCGCAATAAACTTTTTCTTGAGGTACAGTCAAAACCGATTATTGCTTGGACTTTGTTAGCGGCGGAAGCAGCAAGTTCTATTAGTTGGATAGGAATTATTTCTCAGCCTAGTGACTGGCCTGACTTTAAAAATATCATTGCTGATTTGTCGCTGACTAAACCTGTGGAATTTATCATTGGTGGTAGTACTCGGCAAGAGTCGGTTTACAACGGCTTGCAAGCGTTACCACCAGAAGCAGAACAAGTATTAATTCATGATGGTGCTAGATGTTTGGCTACACCAAATTTGCTAAATGCTTGTGCAGCAGCAATTCGCCATTGTGCTGGGTTAATTGCAGCTATACCAGTGAAAGACACGATTAAAATTGTTGATGAAACTGGCATAATTCAAAGTACGCCTGACCGACAACATTTGTGGGCTGCCCAAACTCCCCAAGGATTTAATGTCCAGTTATTGAAACAGTGCCACGCCGAAGGTATTCGTCAAGGTTGGGAAGTGACGGACGATGCAGCGTTATTTGAAAGATGTGGTATTGAAGTGCGAATTGTTCCAGGTGAGGAGACGAATTTAAAAGTTACTACTCCCCAGGATTTAGCGATCGCTGAATTTATTATCAGTCATCGGGGAGGGTGAGGGAGACAGGGGGACAAGGGGGACAAGGGAGATTAGGAGAATGTGAAGAATTGTTAAGGAAATTTTTGACTTTTGCAACAAAATCAAGTATGATCCCACACACTTGTTAATCGTCAGTTACTAGTCATCAGTTGTCAGTGACCAATGACTAATAACTATTGACTATTGACCCCTTCGGGGTTCGCCAGTCGCTCATAGGGGGAACCCCCAAGACCGCGCTGGCTCACTATTGACCATTGACTCACACCCAATGAAAACAGCCACCGCGACCAAGACAGCGACTAAAATTGAAGCAATTCTCTATTTGAAGGGTAAGCCTTTATCTCTCAGTGAAATAGCCGAATATGCAGCTTGCGATCGCGCCACTGCCCAAGAAGGCATAATCGAACTGATAGATAGTTACGCCCGAAGAGATAGCGCCTTAGAAGTTGTTGAAACCACAGATGGTTACAGCCTGCAACTAAGAACTGATTTTCAAGATTTAGTACAAACACTGATTCCGGTAGAATTGGGAGTAGGCGCATTGAGGAGTTTAGCGGCGATCGCTCTCAATAGTCCAATTTTGCAAAGCGACTTGATTAACCTCCGGGGTTCAGGTGCGTATCAGCATGTTCAAGAATTAGTCGAACTTGGTTTTGTCAAGAAACGCCGAGATAACGAATCCCGTTCTTACTCGCTACAAGTAACACCAAAATTTCATCAGTACTTCCAAATCGAACAACTCCCCCAACCATTTGACACTAAAGAACAGCAACTAGAATTAGACCTAGCTATTGAAGATGAGGTAGAAGAGGTAACAGGTTAGAGGTGACAGGTGACAGGTTAGTAAGACTTAAGGGGTATAGGGGTGTAAGGGTGTAGGTTTTAAAAACCCTTATACCCCTATACCCTTACACCCATTCTTCACATACAACCTTGGCGCTAAGTCCTGGATATAAAACCCATACCTGTGGAAAAGACGCTACCCTTGTACTATGGTTTAGAGTAGAATTAGCAACTAAGCTAAAAAAGACTGCCAATGGTGTTTGACCCTGACTTTTTGAATGACAACTCCGAGGAACACCCGAATCAACTTCTAGGCGAGAACTTTGAGGAAAATCCCAATCAGTTACTCCAGTATTTGCAGCATCAGTCGCCTGATGTGTTAGCGCGTGTCGCCCAGTCTGTCAGCCCTGAAATTAAGCAAATAATTTCCCAAAACGTCCAAGGGCTAGTGGGAATGCTACCCGCAGAAAACTTCAACGTGCAAATTACGACAGACAGAGAAAATCTGGCTGGGCTATTAGCATCAGCAATGATGACGGGGTATTTCTTACGGCAGATGGAACAAAGAATGCAGTTAGATTACTTGTCTGAGGGGCAATAGTCAATTTTAGATTTTAGATTGGTGAAAAGTCCAAAATCTAAAATCTTGGACGATTGACTATTTTTTCGGATAGACACCTGACTGCACTTTTAAAGTCTGTATTTTGCCACTGCGGTTGATTTCAAGTACGAGGATATCGCCGACTGTGCTGGATTCTACTAGCTTCTGCACTTGGGCGGCTGTTTTAACTGGTTTTGCGTTCACTTTTTGAATTATGTCACCAGGAAGCAGACCAGCCCGTTTTGCTGGCGAGTTATCTAATACGCCCTTAATCACCACGCCAGAATCTTGTTTGATGTTGAGTTTGTTTTCGAGATTAATTTGCTGCTTTTTAGTGGGGTTTAAGTCTGCCATTTCAATTCCCAAAAAAGGATGATCTACCCGCCCTTTAGTAAATAATTCTTTAGCCACACGGGCGGCGGTTTCAATTGGAATGGCAAAACCTAATCCTTGGGCATCAGCACGAATGGCGGTATTTACGCCGATAACTTCACCTTGGGCGTTTAACAATGGCCCGCCAGAATTGCCAGGGTTAATAGCTGCATCAGTTTGGATGAAACTTACACGTTTATCTGGTACACCAACTTGGGCGCTGGTGCGGTCAGTGGCGCTGATAATGCCGATGGTAACAGTGTTATCTAAACCCAGAGGATTGCCAATAGCGATCGCCCATTGTCCAGGAATCAAATTTTGCGAATTGCCCAGCTTCACCGTCGGCAATTTATCACCAGGAATTTTCACAACCGCTACATCTGTAATCGTATCAATACCTATAACTTTGCCCTCAAAAGTCCGACCATCCTTGAGGGTGACTTGGACTGTATCTGTATCAGCAACTACATGGGCATTTGTCAGTAATTCACCTTTTTGACTCAAAATAAATCCTGAACCTGTGCCGCGTTCAATCCGTTCCTGGGGAATGGCTTGTTCTTCATCACCAAAAAAGCGGCGCAAGAGGGGGTTTTTTAAAGCGTCAGAGATGGGATTTGCGACTTTTCGAGTTGCATTAATGCGGACTACAGCCGGGCCGACTTTCTGCACTGCTGTAGCAATAAAATTCACATTATCTCCACCAGTCGCTCCCAAACTACCACTAGGGGCAGAGGGAGTGGCAGATTCTGGAGGTAAAGCTGCTGTTACATTTCTTAACTCTCGAAATGAGCGATTTTGCGTCAGGAGATAGCGACTACCAAATAGACCTGCACCACCACCAACCAATAGTAAAGATAAGTAAATAGCCAGTTGCTTCAAAGATAAATTCATAATAATTACGCTTAAGGACAGCAATGCAGTTGCTAATTTCTAAGTGTAGTCAAGCAATTCGTAAGTGGACAGATAAATTTAACATCAAGTTGCTTAATAAATATTAAAATTCAGAAATCGGTGATTAACAAAGAGCTTGACTGCTGGGAAAAATCATCAATATCTACCTAATAGTTATACAACTAACATTTCTGGGAAGACTAGTCTTAATTGAGCAAGATGAGATCCCTAGACGGTGATGAAAGTTCCTAAGTATATCAATGGTCACTTTGATGCAACGGTGCAAATTACTGACTAGATCATTGCTAGGAAGATTGATGCTGGGGGTCGTACTTTAGTTGATCGGGTATTCGCTGTGCTGACTAATTCCCCATTGTTTTCCCACAGTTTATGGAAGTATTTACACGCGATCGCCTGACAATTCTCAAGAACTTGTACATTCAAGGCTTGATTTTTCCCAAAAATGTACACCTTGAACGAAATATCCAACTGCTACAAAGCAAAAACTTAGCAGCAGGATTGGCTAAAATTCCTCACTTGCTTGGTTGGCTCACGGGTAAATATCCAAGTTCTTTAGAGGAGGTGAGATATGTCTATCATTAGCCTAAGAAAAATTCTGAACAAAAAAGAATTATTATCCCTGCTTCAGAACTTAGCCAATCAACTCAACAGTGCTATTCAGATTGAACTGTTAGATGGTACACCATTGCTCAGTATTGGTACGCAAACGACAAACAACCGGTATCCGATTGAGATTGCTGGAAAAAACATTGGTTGGGTAGTTGGGACAGAACAAATACATACAGTTGCAGCCTTACTGTCGCTGTTAGCCAAACAAGAAGCCGAAAAAAAAGAACTAGCGAAAGAATTACTAGAGCGATATCAGGAAATTGATTTATTTCAAGATATATCGACACAACTAACAACGAGTTTAGATACCAAACAAATTGCCCAACTCGTGCTTCAGGAAATAAGTCAATTAATTGAATCATCTGCGGGGACGATTTTATTGCTGAGTGAAGATGCCGCAACTTTAGAAGTAATTGCCCAATTTGGGAATTTATTTGAGCAGAGTCTAATTCCCTCGACCACAGGCATTATTGGTCACATTATCCAATCTGGGCGTGCAGAACTGATTAATGATGTGCAAACTGATCCACGCTTAGGAGATGAGAAAAACATTCATGGGCTGATTTGTGTTCCCCTGCGTGCCAAAGAACGGATACTAGGTGCGATCGCTCTGGGGACAAATCAAATCGACGCATATACAGCCGGACATCTCAAACTGGTGAGTATTTTTGCTTCTCAAACCGCAGTCGCCATTGAAAAAGCCGTGCTGTATGAACAAAGCACCCAAGCAACCGCCCAAGCCAAAGCCCAAACAGAAAAACTCCAGCAGGCTTTACAAGATTTGCAACTGGCGCAAACCCAGTTAATTCAAAGTGAGAAAATGTCCAGTTTGGGACAACTAATAGCCGGTGTTGCCCACGAAATCAACAATCCGGTTAACTTTATTTGTGGCAACTTGCGCTGTGTTTCTGAGTATGCAGAAGACTTACTGCACTTATTACAAGAGTATCAGAAGAATTTTCCTGTGGTGTCGGCTGAGTTGGCATCAGAGGTTGAAAATATCGATGTGGAGTTTATCAGTGAGGATTTGCCCAAACTACTAGATTCTATGAAACTAGGGAGCGATCGCATTGTAGAAATTGTCAAATCCCTGAAAAACTTCTCCCGCCACGACGAAGCCCAAATCAAAACCGTCAACATCCACGACGGTATAGAAGGGACGCTGATGATTCTCCGCCATCGCCTGAAAGCGACTTCCCATCGCCCAGAAATTCAAGTGATCAAAAACTATGCCCAACTTCCCCCAACAGAGTGCTATCCCGGACAGTTAAATCAAGTGTTTATGAACATCCTGGCAAATGCCATTGATGCTTTAGAAGAATCAATTTTCCACAGTCAATTAACTCAACCTCAAATCACCATTCACACCCAAACCCTAGACCATCAGTGGATTGTGATTCGCATTGCTGACAATGGCCCAGGGATGAAAGAAGAAATCATCCAACGAATTTATGATCCCTTCTTCACCACCAAAGAAATTGGTAAAGGCACTGGCTTAGGTATGGCCATCAGCTACCAAGTCATTGTTGAGAGACACCAAGGAATTCTCCAGTGTCATTCTCAACCTGGACAAGGCACAGAATTCTGGATTCAAATTCCAATTAATTCTTTGGTAGCCCATGCTGAGAAGTATCAAGACATCACAGATTTTGCCGTGAACAGTGTTGTCCAAAAAACCAAGATATCCCCAGCAGAAGGTTTCATTTCCTCTCCAAACAATATGCTCAAATCCCATGAAATGCTGATTCGCCACAGTCAAATCATCCGGCGACTGTCACGGCAAAGTCCAGATGTCAGTACAACTTCCGCCAGTGAAATTTATCAAATTTTCCAACGTCATCCCATTGCCTTAAAGCTTTACTCCACCTTATTGTCCTGGTTTGCTTGTCCCGCCCCTACCCACAATTAGGAAACTCTCAATATGTCTAGCCAACTTGACGAATTTAACCGTCATCTCTTGGAAAAATGTCCCGTTGGTCTGGTACTCTACCGCACAGATGGGACTTTAATTCATACTAACTCCGCCTACGCTGAGATTTTGGGGCGCACTGTTTCAGAAACTCTCCACCTCAACAATTGGCAGATCACTCCTGAGAGTTATATTGCCACTGAGCAAGCCATTATCGAAAACTTAGCAAAAACTGGTCGCCACGGGTCTTATGAGAAAGAATACATCCACAAAGATGGACATTTAGTGCCGGTGAGAATCTCTGCGGCCATAATTGAACAAGATGGAGAGAAGTTGATTTGGTCGAGTGTGGAAGATATTACTGACCTCAGACAAACTCAAAAAGCATATCAGGAATCTGCAAAAACCTTAAAACAGAGTGAAGCACGATACCGTTCTTTGATTAAAGCTAATACGCAAATTGTCTGGGTGAGTTCACCAGAGGGAATTTGCTTTGAACTTACCGACTGGATAGCTTACACCGGGCAAACTTTAGCAGAAGCCGAAAACGGCGGTTGGATTGATGCCGTTCATCCCGATGATCGCGGCTACACTGGAGAAGCTTGGGGTATTGCTGTTGCCAACCTCAGCCAATATCAAATTGAATATCGCATTCGTGGTGAAGATGGCAACTATCGCTACTTTTGGGTCTGGGGTGCGCCTGTCATTGAAGATGATGGTAACGTCAAAGAGTGGATTGGCACTTGCACAGATATTCACGATCGCAAACTCGCAGAAGCAGAAAATCAAAGATTAAAAGAAAAATATCGCTCTTTAGTCGCCGCTACTTCTCAAATTGTTTGGGGCGCAACAGCCGAAGGTTTAGGGATTAGCAGTGAAATGATCACTTGGATTGCTTATACAGGGCAAACTGAAGAAGAAGTTGCTGGTTGGGGTTGGATTGATCCGATTCATCCTGATGACCGTAGTCAATCCCAAGCCGCCTGGAATACAGCCGTAGCGAACGGCAGTATTTACCAAACTGAATATCGCCTGCGGGGGAAAGATGGAGTTTACCGCTATTTCTCCGTTTGTGGCGCTCCTGTTTTCGCCGCAGATGGTAGCATTCGGGAATGGATTGGCACTTGCACAGATATTCACGATCGCAAACTCGCAGAAGCAGAAAATCAGCGTTTATTTGATATGCTGAATCACTCCAGTGATGCGATTATTATCCGGGATATGAGTGATAAAGTCGCCTATTGGAATCAAGGTGCCGAAAGGCTTTACCATTGGACGCGAGAAGAAGTCAAAGACCAATATATTTATACCTTCCTCAAGAAAGTTTTTCCCAAACCCAAAGCCGAAATCACCGCCGAGTTATTACAGCAAGGCCATTGGGAAGGAGAAGTCCAACATATTACCCACGATGACAAAATTATTACTGTCCAGAGTCGATGGACTTTGCAACGAGATGCAGCTGGTGAACCTTGTGCAGTATTAGAAATTAATACAGATATTACCGCCCGCAAACAAGCGGAAATTGCGCTGCGCCAACTTAATCAAGAACTAGAAGCCAGAGTTGCGGAACGCACAGCCGCCTTGCAAGATACCCTAGCGGAAGCCCAAGGGTTAAATGCCATTTTAGATAACTTAGCAGATGGTTTGTTGGTGGTAGATATATCAGGGCAAATTACCCATTTCAATCCTGCCTTTTTAGCTATGCAAGGATTGACAGCCAACATGCTTCAAGGCAACTATCAAGAACTAGCGATCGCAGGTTTAGCACATTTAATAGAACAAACTCAATCCCATCCCCAAGAAGTCTTTGCGGCGGAAATTTCACTGGCGAAAGAACGCATTGGTCAAGCCGTCGCCACCGCTATCTTTAAACAAACCACAGCTAACGAACCAGCCACCTGTTTTGGTTCTGCATTGCTAATTCGGGATATCACCGCCGAAAAAGAAGTGGACAAAATGAAGACCGATTTTATTTCCACAGTTTCCCACGAACTGCGGACACCTTTAACTTCAGTGTTGGGGTTTGCCTCGATTATCAAAGAAAAACTCGAAACCGATGTCTTCCCGATGCTGACTAGCGAAGACCGCAAACTGCAAAAAACCATTAAACGGGTAGGTGACAACCTCAACATTATTGTCTCGGAAGCAGAACGGCTGACATCCTTGATTAACGATGTTTTAGACATTGCCAAAATGGAAGCCGGCAAGGTGGAATGGCACATGCAGCCCCTTGATCCTGGCGAATTATTAGATTGGGCGACTACAGCCACCGCCGCCTTGTTTGAAACCCATAACTTGCAACTAGTCAGCGAGATTGATTCTGGTTTACCGCAAATAGTGGGCGATCGCAACCGTTTATTGCAAGTCCTGATTAACTTAATTTCCAATGCTGTGAAATTTACTCAAACTGGGACTGTTACCTGTCGCGTCCAACAACAGCACGAAGGTGTTTGCATTAGCATAATCGATACAGGTATTGGTATTGCCCCGGAAGACCAACCAAAAGTTTTTGAGAAATTCCGCCAAGTTGGCGACACCCTCACCGACAAACCCAAAGGTACAGGATTAGGATTACCAATTTGCAAACAAATTGTTGAACATCATGGCGGCAAAATTTGGGTAGAAAGTGAACCAGGAAAAGGCAGCACTTTCTCGTTTTTGATTCCGATTTATACTAAAGATGACCAAAACAATGGACAAATTAATTTAGAAGCCCTCGTCAAACAACTCAAAGAACACGTTATTACGAGTAATGCCGTATTCAACGAAAACCGCAAAACCATTTTAGTAGTAGATGATGATACCAATATTCGAGAATTACTCCGGCAGCAATTAGAAAACGAAGGCTACAAAGTGCGAGAAGCAAAAGACGGTATGGATGCAATTCATCAAATCAAAATTGCCCGTCCCGATTTAATTCTTCTGGATGTAATGATGCCACAAATTAACGGCTTTGATGTCGCAGCCGTCTTGAAAAATGACCCGCAAACGGCAGATATTCCCATCATCATTTTGTCAATTATTGAAAATAAAGAGCGTGGCTACCACATTGGTATTGACCGCTATCTCACCAAGCCCATCAATACAGAACAACTCCGTAATGAAATTGGTTCACTACTTTCTCAAGGAACTTCCAGCAAAAAAGTATTGGTGGTTGATAAAAATGCCTCAACCTTAAAAACCTTATCAGATGTCCTGCAAACTCAAGGATACAGCGTGATTGAAGCCTCCGACCCCCAAGAATGTCTGCACAAAGCACGAGCCGCTAAACCTGACATGATTATCATTGATTCCATCTTTTCCACAGAAACCGACTTAGTGAAAACCCTACGGTTTGAAAAAGATTTAGAAAATGTATTTTTTATCATGTTGGCTGATCATTGAATTAAGAGGGGCTAGAGGCTAGTACAACAAGGCAAAAGGAAAAAGGTGAGCCATTGCGGTGGACGGGTTTCCCGGCATAAAGGAGACAGTGCCGTGGGCGGGTCTCCCGACTTGAGGCAACTGTCGTCAAATGGTGAACCCGAAGGGCAAAAGGAAAAAGAAAGAATAACGATACCTCAAGCCTTTTAGCAATTCCAGATAGTCTGTTTATTTACGCCGACCTGTACTAGTGTTGTTACACTTAAAAACTGGTTTTTATAATCTTTTATCTCTAATCCCTAGTCCCTAGCCTCTAGCCTCTAGCCTCTAGCCTCTAGCCTCTAGCCTCTACAAATATTAAATTGGATTACTCTATGACGCAAAAAATTTTGATTGTTGATGATGAACCTAACATCGTAATTTTACTGGAACAAGCTTTAGAAGCTTTAGAAGATGAAGGTGTTGAAATCTTAACAGCGAGAAACGGCGAAGAAGCACTTGAAACTATCAAAATAGAGAAACCAAATCTCGTTTTTCTTGATGTGATGATGCCAAAAATGAGTGGCTTAGAAGTTTGTCAGATAATTAAGCATGACTTAAAAATGGATGATGTCTACATTGTAATGTTGACAGCAAAAGGACAAGAATTTGATAAACAAAAAGGTATAGAGGTAGGTGCTGATTTATATCTGACTAAACCTTTTCGCCCTAAAGAAGTGCTAGAAAAATCAATGCAGGTATTGGGATTTTGAATAAAAACTGACTACCGCTATATCTCTCAATTCTCACAAGCGATCGCTCATAGTGTTTGTTTTAAGCGATCGCCACTCTCAAAACAAACCCATCATACCCCACATATCGCCTGTGAATTTACTTGATGATGCTCCCCCTACACCTTCATAACGTGAGTTCGATGAGTTTAAAAAACCCCTCTCCATAGCTTGCTTCCCGCAGGGTAAGTAGTTAAACATAATTAATTACACAAAGTCATTGCGAATGGAGCGAAGCGAAATGAAGCAATCGCAAGGGCTGGGATTGCTTCGCTTCGCTCGCAATGACTGTAATTAATTTTGCGTGGTTACTTACCTCTCCCCTGCAAGGAGCTATGGTGTACACACAAATCTCGGTTGAGTGCATCTGTCCCGCCTCGGAATAAATTCCGAGTCTCACAGCGCAAGTCCTCTGAAGAGGACTCAACAAGAAACTCATTCCAGTCCACTTGAGTGGACTTTGGCTATGAGCCTGGAACTTTAGTTCAAGGCGGGATAGGCTTTCATACTGCCTATTTTCGACTTGTGTGTATACCGTAGCCTGCAAGGAGAGGGGTTGGGGAGAGGTCATCGAACTCACGTTTCAAAACACCATCATTCGACCTCAGAACTAGAAGATTCTCCTTTGCAGCAAGAACATTCTCACTGGAAACAGGAAAGTTCTCGTTTGAAACAGAAACATTCTCCTTTAGAACAAGAACGTTCTCACTGAAAACAAGAATACTTTAGTTGGAAACAGGAACATTCTCGTTTGCAACACGAAACTTCGGGTTCTGAACATGAAACGTTGAGTTCAAAACAGGAAACTTGGAGATAAAAGCTAGAGTGATGCGGTTGGGAAGGTAAATTTTCGTGTTCTCATTAGAGATGATCGCGTAAAATTGCTAAATTCTCACGCACTCTCACAGTATTAGGATGATTCCCTCCTAAACTTCGCTCCAAAATATTCAAAGCTTGGAGATACAGGGGTTCGGCTTCGTCATACCGTCCTTGGGAATAGTAGAGTGCTGCCAAGTTGTGGAGGCTGGTGGCGACATTGGGATGATTCTCTCCCAGCAGGCGTTTATCGAGTTCTAAAGCTTGGAGATACAGAGGTTCGGCTTCGTCGTACTTTCCTTGGTAATTGTAGAGATTTGCCAAGTTGTTGAGACTCATAGCGACATTGGGATGATTCTCTCCCAGCAGGCGTTTATGGAGTTCTAAAGCTTGGAGATACAGAAGTTCGGCTTGGTCATACTTTTCTTGGGAATAGTAGAGTGCTGCCAAGTTGTTGAGGCTGGTGGCGATATTGGGATGATTGTCTCCCAGCAGGCGTTTATCGAGTTCTAAAGCTTGGAGATACAGGGGTTCGGCTTGGTCGTACTTTCCTTGGGAATAGTAGAGTAATGCCAAGTTGTTGAGGCTGGTGGCGACTGAGGGATGATTGTCTCCCAGCAGGCGTTTATAGAGTTCTAAAGCTTGAAGATACAGGGGTTCGGCTTGGTCGTACTTTCCTTGGGATTTGTAGAGTGCTGCCAAATTGTTGAGGCTTAGGGCGACTGACGGATGATGGTCTCCCAGCAGGCGTTGTCTGAGTTCTAAAGCTTGGAGATGCAGGGGTTCGGCTTGGTCGTACTTTCCTTGGGATTTGTAGAGTCCTGCCAAGTTGTTGAGGCTTTCGGCGACATCGAGATGATTGTCTCCCAACAGGCGTTGTCTGAGTTTAAAAGCTTGGAGATACAGGGGTTCAGCTTGGTCGTACTTTCCTTGGGATTTGTAGAGTTCTGCCAAGTTGTTGAGGCTGGCGGCGACATCGAGATGATTGTCTCCCAACAGGCGTTGTCTGAGTTTAAAAGCTTGGAGATACAGGGGTTCAGCTTGGTCGTACTTTCCTTGGTAATTGTAGAGTGCTGCCAAGTTGTTGAGGCTGGCGGCGACATCAGGATGATTGTCTCCCAGCAGGCTTTGTCTGAGTTCTAAAGCTTGGAGATACAGGGGTTCGGCTTGGTCGTACTTTCCTTGGGTGCGGTAGAGTTCAGCCAAATTGTTGAGGCTGGTGGCGACATCGGGATGATTGTCTCCCAAGCGGTTTTGTGCTGTTGATAAACACTGCTGATTCCAAGGTTCGGCTTGGGTATATAACCCTTGTCCTTGATAGAAATAACCTAAGCCGACGAAAGGGCAGATTACATCTTCATCACTGACGTATTGAATGAGATTGTTTGCTACTTCAGCTATGTGTGGTGTGGCGAGGGAAACAGCGTTAATTTCTTCAAGGGTAGGAGTCTCAGGAATTTCTTTAGCAACTGCTACCATTACCTGACAAAACGATCGCTTAAATTCCTCTACCTGCTCTAAACTTGTAAACTTAGATTGGAAAAATTCCCGCAGTAGGGGATGTAGTTGATAGATTCCCTCACCTTTGCGCTGGAGTAGATGCAGATTCAATAATTTATCATCCCGAATTTCCTCTAACTCATCCTCATCTTTTTCTGTTAAGCACTGTTCTACTAATTTCCAGGGTATGGGGGCGGCTGCAAATAAACTGAGTACACAGCCTAATAACTTATCATCCTCTGCTAATTCCTGCCAACTCAACTCAAAGGCGGCTTGCACTCCCAATTGTGCTGTCATATCGGCTTCTGGGTTCACAAGTGCAGGTTGTTCTAGTGGCTTTTCCTTTTCCTTTAATCGCCCCATCATTTTCGATATAGACAAATCCTGCTTCCGCGCCAGATATCGCCCCACCAACTCTAAACCCAAAGGCAAATACCCCAGCCATTCGCACAATTGATTTGCTACATCTAATTCTCTCTCAATTCGCCCTGGTGTTTCTGCCAGCAAAGACCGTAACAACTCCAATGCTGCATCTGGTTGTAATACATCTAAAGGTAATTGCTTGATGGCTGCACCCAACTTTTTGCGGGTAGTCATCAACACTTTAAATCGGGAAGATGCGCCCTGTAGGTAAGGTCTGATTTGCTGGTAATCTGTAACATCATCCACCACCAGCAGCACATTACCCTCACGCCAGTTCCGCCAGCAGTATTGTACTTGTGTAGATAAATCAAATTCTTCTGGTGGCTTTAAATCAAGCTGAGTTCTGGCAAACCGCACCACTTGAACGCCAAAATCCTCGACTTTCGCCTGTAACCAGCACAGTCCACCTTTGTAGTTTTCGCGCTGAGTCATGGCATATTGCAAGGCGAGTTCTGTTTTACCCAGTCCACCCATTCCTAAAATAGCTGCAATGGCTACTTGGTTATTTTCCTGCAATAGTTGGTGGAGGTTTTGCAGTTCTTCATCACGTCCCACAAATTTCACCACCCCACTCAGGGGTAAATTTTGCGGTATTTCAGGATTTGACTTTACCCGTTCCTGTTCGGGCGGCTGTAGTCAGTTGTATGTGTTTTGCGGATTATTAATTGTGATTTGTTGGGCAACCATTGACCCTTTTTCAGCTTGGATACTTTCTGCTAACTTGGCAAAGTTATTAACAATTGCTGGCTGCGCTTGAATTTCTGCGGCTAATTTTTGAATTTCCTCAGCAGTCTGGGACTGATCTTGATTGATTGTGGCTTCCACTTCCCGCACTGATTGAGCAATTTCGGTATCTGTATCGGCTGCGGCTTTCAACTCCAACACAGCATTACCATAATCTAACGCTTCCTCTGCCTTTCCCTCTGGCGTATTCGCTAAGGACGAGGGCAGCTTATTTTTCTGGCGTAGCTTGGCGATTAACTCGTTACTTTTTTCTAATGCAGCTTCCCCCAGCATTTCGCCTGTTCTTTCTAAAGCCTTAGTTAAAACTATAGTAGCGATCGCAGTTCCTACGGCTGTTAAGGTTACTGGTTCCATAACTTAACAATAATATTCCGAGATTATACTTATTTTCCTGAGCATAACAGATGTGCGACTTATTTTTTAAACCCCACTTCCATTCCTCTCCCCGCAACGGAGAGAGGCTTTAATTCTTACTCCCCTTCCCTACAAGGGAAGGGGTTGGGGGTTAGGTTTGAGATCAAGTCGCACATTGCGTAAAGAATGTAATCTAATTAAAGATAGAGGGGCATACATCTGTATACCCCTCTGCTTGAGAAATTAAGAGATTGATCAAACAGAAGCAACTGCTACAGTTTGAGAATTAACTTGCGTTTGACTAAACTGGTTAACTGGACGAGGTAACTCAAGATGTTCACGCAGTGTCCAGCCTTCATACTCGGTGCGGAATAGTCCCCGGCGTTGCAGTTCGGGGATGACCAAATCTACAAACTCATCTAAACCTCCCGGTAGCCAAGGCGGCATAATATTAAATCCATCAGCCCCACCATGAATAAACCAATCTTCTAATTGGTCAGCAATTTGTTCTGGTGTGCCGAGAATTTGCCGATGTCCGCGTGCGCCAGCTATTGATAAATACAGTTGTCGAATTGTTAAATTTTCTCTGCGAGCGAGGTCTGTCAAAAGTTTTTGACGGCTTTTACCACCGTTTGTCTCCGGAAGTTCTGGTAATGGCCCATCTAATGGGTAGGCTGATAAATCAAATCCACCAATCATTCCTCCCAACAAATTCAAGCCAACCACAGGATCAATTAACTCTTGAATTTGCTCGAATTTATCCTTGGCTTCTTGTTCAGTTCTACCAATGACGGGGAATACACCGGGCATAATTTTCAGATGTTCTGGGGAACGTCCATATTGGGCGAGTCTACCTTTCACGTCAGTATAGAAGGCTTGGGCTTCTTCTAGGGTTTGTTGGGCTGTGAAGATAACTTCTGCGGTTTGGGCGGCGAGATTTTTACCATCTTCTGAGGAACCAGCTTGAATAATGACTGGATATCCTTGGATGGGACGCGCGACATTCAACGGGCCGCGCACCGCAAAATGTTCGCCTTTGTGGTTGGGAACGTGTAATTTATCTGGGTCGAAGTAAATACCTGATTCTTTATCTTGCAAGAAAGCATCGTCTTCCCAACTGTCCCAAAGTTTAGTGACAACATCGACAAACTCGCGGGCGCGTTCATAACGCAGAGTATGTTCCATGTGTTGTTCTCGGTTGAAGTTCAATGCTTCTGATTCGGTGGCGGAGGTGACGAGATTCCAACCAGCACGACCACCACTAAGATAGTCGAGGGAAGCAAACTTCCGGGCGAGGTGATAGGGTTCGTTGTAGGTGGTGGAGACTGTCGCGGTTAACCCAATGCGTTCTGTGACTACAGACAAGGCTGAAAGCAGGGTCAGGGGTTCAAAATGGACGAGTTTCCCATTCCGGCTTAAAACTTCTGTACCTTGACCGCGATCGCGCACAGATACTCCATCAGCAAAGAAAATCATATCAAATTTGCCCCGTTCTGCGGTCTGGGCAAGGCGTTTAAAATGGTTTAAGTTCAAACCACCGTCAGCTTGTGCATTGGGATGCCGCCATGAGGCTAGGTGATGTCCACTACTGGATAAAAATGCACCCAGCTTTATTTGTTTTTTTGGCGTACTCATTACTTTTATCCTTATGGTAGAAACATAAATGCGATCGCCTGCAACTACACAGGCTGGGGTTTAAGTAAATCTGTCTTGGTGACAAACTCGTTAAAGGGTGTTGGTAATTGCTGTGGTATGGCGTTTTGCGGAGTTTGCAGTGGTAAGCGGGGGAAAAGTAACTCAGCGACGCGATAAGCTTCTTCTAAGTGGGGGTAGCCGGAAAATACAAAGGTATCAATCCCCAAATCAGCATATTCCTGTATTCTGGCGGCCACTGTGTCTGGATCTCCGACTAAGGCTGTACCTGCACCACCCCGGACTAACCCGACACCAGACCATAAATTCGGGCTAATTTCTAAATTTTGGCGACTACCGTTATTTAGCTGCGCCATCCGCCGTTGTCCTGCTGATTCTGACTGGACAAAGCGTTTGTGAGCAGATGCAATTGTGTCATCATCGAGATATTTGATTAGTTCGTTGGCTGCATCCCAAGCCTTTTGGGTGGTTTCCCGGACGATAACGTGCATCCGAATGCCAAAACGGACTGTTCTACCTTGTTCTGCTGCTAATTGGCGGACTTTAGCAATTTTTTCGGCAACTTGGGCTGGTGGTTCACCCCAAGTTAAATAAACATCGATGTGTTTGGCTGCAACTTGCAAAGCCGCATCAGAAGAACCGCCAAAATATAAAGTCGGGTAAGGCTTTTGGACTGGGGGGAATTGTAATTTAGCACCCTCAACTTGCAGGTGGCGACCTTTGAAGGTTACGTCATCACCTTGCATAAGCGATCGCCAAATTGTTAAAAATTCATCAGTCAATTCATAACGCTGGTCATGGTCTAAGAAAACTCCATCTTTCGCTAATTCTTTAGAGTCACCACCAGTCACCACGTTTAAAATAATCCGACCGTTAGAAAGTTGGTCAAAGGTAGCCGCCATTCTCACCGCAAGGGAAGGTGACATAATGGCTGGACGAAACGCCACCAAAAACCGTAAGCGTTCTGTCACTGGAATCAAAGAAGCAGCCACAATCCAAGTATCCTGCTTTTGTCCCGTCCCAATTAACATCCCACCGTAGCCTAATTTATCCACAGCTTGGGCAATTTGCTGCATATAAGGATAATTAGCTTGTCGTCTACCAATTTTTGTCCCTAAATATCGTTCATCGCCTTGGGTCGGTAAATACCAAAATATTTCCATAAATCCTATCTCTGGCTAATTGTTTTCGGAGTTATTGCGGCATATTGTTCAGTAGTTAGCATTACTGCTTTCACATCAATGTTTGTTTTTTTAAGTTTCGGAAAAAAGCTAGACACGACAAATTGAAGTCAGTTTTCACTGACTTAATAAATTGCCCAAAAATTATTTTTCGTTCTTGGGTTCGTAAATTTGTAAACATCTACACAAGTAAAGACTGGCAATTGGGAACTAATAATTAATTACCAATCACCAAGTCAGTGAATTTATGGCAGAGGTTATTTATGCGGTAGGGAGGAGTTATGTTTAATAGGCAATTCAGGTTTAAACTGGCTGCAATTGTAAATTTTTCTGAAATAGTCCTAAAACTTGCTTCCAAGCATCAGCCGCAGCTTCGGCATTATAGCTGGCGCGATGATTGCAGAAAAAGCCATGTTCTGCACCAGAATAGCGGAAAATTTGATGGGGAATGCGGTGTTTTTGTAATTCCGCTTCTACTTGTTCGGTTTGTTCTAAAGGAATACCTTTATCTTCTGTACCAAAGAAGGCGTAAATTGGGTTTTTAATCTCTGAGGTACGGGTAATTGTCGGCTCTCCACCACCGGGCGTAGAATTAGGAATTCCCCCACCGTAAAAGGAAGCTGTGGCTTTGATATCTGGTAAGGTGGCTGCTAGATAAACAACATGACCCCCAAAACAGAAACCAATAGAACCGATCGCATCTCCTTTGACATTTGGTAGAGTTCGCAAGTAAGCGATCGCTGCTTGAATATCACTCAGTATCTCTTGGGCTTTTGTCTGATCCTTGGCCGCGCGTCCACGCTGAATATCATCAGGGGTATAACCAGCATCAAAACCAGGCGCAGTTCGTTGAAACAATGCTGGTGCGATCGCTACATACCCCTCATTCGCTAGTCTTTCTGCAACTTCCCGAATGTGGATGTTGACTCCAAAGATTTCCTGAATCACAATCACGGCGGGAAATTTCCCTTCTTTGACAGGTTCCGCTAAATAAGCGTCAATCTGTAAATCTCCGTTGGGGACTTTAACTCGATTAATCCGAATTCCTGGGTTTGTCATCTTAAGAATTAGTCCACAATTCCTTTGAGGACAGGATTTTTATGGTTTGTCTAAAAATACTACTAAATCTTTACCGATTTATCGTACTTTAAGAGTAGTATTCCACAAACATTGTTGAATAGCAAGTATTTTTTCTCAACCCAGTGACATTTATATCAACAGGAGAATGGAGATGCGACTTGAGGCAGTTCATCATATACAAGTAACCTATCAGCGAGAAGTTGAGGAGGCGATACTGTTTTTTTACAGTCAAGTTTTGGGATTAAGCGAAATTAACCCACCTGAAGCCAGTAATTCTGGAGGGTGGTATTTGTTGGGGAATACAGAAATTCATGTAAGTCCAGAAGAAAACACCCATAATCAAACATCTAGACGACATGTTTGTTTTCGAGTCAATGATTTGCATGGGTTCGCCGAACATTTAAAAGCCTATGATGTGGAAATTCTGCCAGGAACACCAATTCCGGGATTTAATCGCTTTTTTATCCGTGATCCTGGTGGAAACAGAATAGAAATTGCCGAATTTACCAAGGAATAACTTATGTCTGATTTAATTAACAAACAAATCTTGCTCAAAAGTCGCCCTGTTGGTGAACCAAAAGCAAGTGATTTTGCCTTAGTCGAAGCGCCAATTTCAGAACCCGGCGAAGGCGAAGTTCTCAGCCGCACAATTTATTTATCTCTAGACCCTTATATGCGTGGGTTAATTAGTGAGGGAGAGTCTTATGCAGCCAATGTGGAATTAAACTCCGTCATTGTGGGTGGTACAGTTAGCCAAGTCATTCAATCAAATCATCCGCAATTTCAAGCCGGGGATTTTGTTCTGAGTGGTAATGGTTGGCAAACTTATGCAGTAGCCAAAGGCGAAACATTGCGGAAACTTGATCCCAGCCAAGCACCTTTATCTTATAGTTTGGGTGTGTTGGGTATGCCTGGACTAACTGCTTACGCGGCGCTGTTGGATATTGGTCAACCCCAAGCAGGCGAAACAGTAGTGATTTCTGCTGCTTCTGGGGCTGTGGGTGCAGTTGCAGGTCAAATTGCCAAAATCAAAGGCTGTCGAGTTATTGGTATTGTTGGCAGTGATGACAAGCGAGATTATCTAGTCAAAGAACTAGGCTTTGATGTGGGGATTAATCGCAAAACCCAAGAACTTGATGCAGCATTAAAAGCCGCAGCGCCTAATGGTATTGACATTTATTTTGATAATACGGCTGGGGTGATATTAGAAACAGTGTTGCAGCAAATCAACTTAGGGGCGCGGATTCCCTTAGTCGGCTTGATTTCCGAATATAACGCCACATCCACGCCTCCTGGGCCAAACTTAAGACCTTTGTTAATCAAACGTGCGTTAATCAAAGGTTTTTTAGTGCGTGACTACCAACATCGCACCAATGAATTTGTGAGTGATGTGGCTGGTTGGTTAAAATCTGGTCAACTGAAATATAAAGAAGATGTCGTAGTTGGTTTAGAAAACGCGCCCCGTGCTTTTATTGGCTTATTGCGGGGTGAAAATTTTGGCAAGCTGGTTGTGAAAGTCAGTGAAGACCCAACGGTAATTTAGGGAGGACGAGGGAGATAGGGGAGATGAGGAGGACAAGGAAGACAAGGGAGATGAGGGGGACAAGGAAGATAGTGGAGGATTTAGGTAATAACATTCTGAGTGCTTACGTAATAGGACAAAAAATCAAGAGTTTGAAGTTCAAAACCTTACACATATTCTCAATACACAACCTTTATGCGTAAGTCTTAATTCACTAGCTTTTTCTCTCTTATCTACCTTGTCACCTTGTCTACCTTGTCCCCCTTGTCTCCCACGTCTTCCCTATCTCCAGATGATGGGATATTTTTTAATTGGAAGTCCCTAAAGTCTATTAATGAAAATTCCTTTATCAGCTGCTGTTACCAAAAACCGCATATTCTGGGCTGTGTTACTCATCAGTACAGCACTAATCATGACTCTAGTGCTGTCACTGTCTCAAGGTGCAGTCCTCTTGAGTTTTTCGCAATTGTGGGAGGCGATTTTGCATCAAGGCGACCCCACCAATCAAACTATTATCTGGGATTTACGGCTACCGCGAATTGTGGCTGCGATGATTGTGGGTGCAGCTTTGGGAATGTCTGGCGCACTACTGCAAGGAATGTTACGCAACAGCCTAGCTGACCCTTTTATTTTAGGGATTTCCGCAGGTGCAGGATTGATTGTGATTGTGATGATCACTTTGCAATTTTTCCCCATTGCTATTCCCTTTGCGGCGTGGCTGGGTGCAATTTTGACCTCAGCCATAGTGATTTTTTTGGGTCGCGCTGGTTCAGGAATTTCCATTGAACGGCTGATTTTGGGAGGGGTCGCGGTCAGTTCTTTATTGGGTGCGGTGCAGAGTACATTATTATTACTTGCTGAAGATGGTCGCATTCAAGTGGCGTTGAGTTGGTTGGTGGGTAGCTTGAATGCTAGGGGATGGAAAGAAATTACGACAGCAGGGCCTTATATTCTGGTGGCGCTGCTGTGCGGATGGTTGCTGGCGCGGTCTGTGAATGTGCTGGCTTTGGGTGATGATTTGGCTGTGGGTTTGGGAGTATCATTAACGCGATCGCGTTTATTAATTGGTGGTGTTGCAACTTTACTCGCCGCAGGTGCAGTTAGCATTAGTGGTTTGATTGGCTTTGTTGGTTTGATAGTACCCCACGGAGTCCGCTTGCTAGTGGGTACAGACCACCGTTTTGTTTTACCACTGTCAGCACTGGCGGGTGCATGGTTACTCACCTTTGCAGATTTACTCTCTAGACTAGGCGCAGTCGAATTACCAGTAGGTTCTGTGACTGCTTTATTAGGTTCACCTTTATTTATTTGGTTGCTATATCGTCGTTCTTCTGGATTAGGCAAATCGTAAAAGCAGAATGCAGAATAGACAAGCTGTTAAATCTGTAACCTCTAACCTCTAACCTATCACCTAATATAAAATGCCTCTAGAATTACAAAATCTCACTGGTGGTTACACCGCAGAACCAATTGTTCAAGATATTAACCTCACATTGCAAACCGGAGAATGGTTAAGTTTAGTTGGTGCGAATGGTTCTGGTAAATCAACATTACTCAAATTATTAAGTCGAATTTTGACACCCCAAAAAGGAATTGTCTTACTGGATGGTAAAGCAATTCATTCTCAACCGCCGAATGTAGTAGCTCAGAAATTGGCATTATTACCACAACAACAAACTGTCCCAGTAGGATTGAATGTGCGGCAATTAGTCAGCTTAGGACGCACACCGCATCAACCTTGGTGGCAATGGGAATTAACAGCCCAAGATTGGCAAAAAGTTGATTTAGCAATTCAAAAAACCCAATTAGAAAATAAGTGCGATCGCCCAGTCGAACAACTTTCTGGTGGTGAAAGACAACGCGCCTTTTTAGCTTTAGCATTAGCGCAAGAACCCAAAGTTTTATTATTAGATGAACCAACTACTTATTTAGATATAAATTATCAACTGCAATTATTAGAATTGTTAAAAGATTTAAATCAACAACAGGAATTAACAATAGTCACAGTGTTACATGAATTAAATTTAGCAGCACGCTATAGTTCTCGGATTGCCTTATTAAAACAAGGAGAACTTTGGGGAGTTGGTACGCCCAAAGAAGTGTTAACACCCCAGGCGATCGCACAAGTTTTTGGTGTAGACGCTGTAATTATACAAACACCAGTTGGTTTACAAGTTTGTGCCATTTCTGCTGTATAAAAAAATGGGCGAGAAGTTTTTTGTTACCTCTCAACCCATATATAGCTAAAGATGAAAGCTTAAAAGTATTGCCGAAGCTTACACATCATTTTTCTTGTTAACTTTCTTCAGTTTGAATGTACAGAGACCAAACAAGCCTAACGCAGCTAATGTACTAGGTTCAGGTACCTTCTTTGGCTGAGGCTGAGAAGCAGGTGGTTGATAGTAAGTTGTGGGAGATGGAGATGGTGCAGGCGCTGGTGCGGGTACTGGTGCGGGTGCTGGTACGGGTGCAGGCGCTGGTGCGGGTGCTGGTGCGGGTGCTGGTTCAGGCGCGGGTGCAGGCGCTGGTACTGGTGCTGGTGCAGGCGCTGGTACTGGTGCTGGTTCAGGCGCGGGTGCAGGTGCAGGTACTGGCGCGGGTGCAGGTGCAGGTACTGGTGCAGGTACTGGCGCGGGTGCTGGTACTGGCGCGGGTGCAGGTGCGGGTACTGGTGCGGGTACTGGTGCTGGTGCTGGCGCTGGTGCTGGTGCTGGTGTGGGTGTACCAGACTCCTTCTCCGCCTTATCACACTCTACTTTCTTGTTGTAAGCCTCAGACTTTTTGTTGTCAGAATGTTTCTGAGCCTTGTCACAATCATCCTTCTTGCTCTGAGCTTCTTTCTGAGCCTTGTCACAATCATCCTTCTTGCTCTGAGCTTCTTTCTGAGCCTTGTCACAATCAGCTTTCTTTGTCTCAGCTGTTTTCTTTGATTTCTCGTAATTAGCTTTCTTTGTATCAGCGTCTTTCTGAGCCTTGTCACAGTCAGCTTTCTTACTTTGAGCTTCTTTCTGAGCTTTATCACAGTCAGCTTTCTTTGTCTCAGCTGTTTTCTTTGATTTCTCGTAATTAGCTTTCTTTGTATCAGCGTCTTTCTGAGCTTTGTCACAGTCAGCTTTCTTGCTATCAGCTGTTTTCTGTGATTTTTCGTAATCAGATTTTTTGCTGTCCGCGTCTTTCTGAGCTTTGTCACAGTCAGCTTTCTTGCTATCAGCAGTTTTCTGTGATTTCTCGTAATCAGATTTTTTGCTGTCTGCGTCTTTCTGAGCTTGTTCGTATTCGGCTTTCTTGTTCTCAGCTTCTTTTTGCTTTTTCTCTTTGTCTTTGTTTGAAATGTTAGGTTTGTTGGCTTCTTTCAGGGCTATATCGTACGCTGCTTTTTTGCTGTCAGCTTCTTTCTGGGCTTTGTCACAATCAGCTTTTTTGCTGTCTGCGTCTTTCTGGGCTTTGTCGTAGTCAGATTTTTTGCTGTCTGCGTCTTTTTGGGCTTTGTCGTAGTCAGATTTTTTGCTGTCTGCGTCTTTTTGAGACTTGTCGTAGTCAGATTTTTTGCTGTCTGCGTCTTTTTGATATCTGTCGTATTCAGCTTTATCGTCGTCTGCGTCTTTCTGGGCTTTGTCGTAGTCAGATTTTTTGCTGTCTGCGTCTTTCTGGGCTTTGTCGTAGTCAGATTTTTTGCTGTCTGCGTCTTTTTGATATCTGTCGTATTCGGCTTTGTCGTCGTCTGCGTCTTTCTGAGATTTTTCGTAGTCAGTTTTTTTGCTGTCTGCGTCTTTTTGAGATTTTTCGTAGTCAGTTTTTTTGCTGTCTGCGTCTCTCTGATATCTCTCGTAATTTGATCTAGCTGTTTTTGAGGTTTCTTCTGCTTCGTCTGCTTCAACAACTAATGTGTTGTATTGCTCTTTGAGTGTTTGTATTGGTGTTGGTGATGGTGTGGATGTTTTTGTTGCTATACCTGCTAGTTTGCTACTTCCTGCTCGACTGGAGTCTGCTACTCCTACACTGGTTGCTCTTAAGCCAAATTCTTGACCAAAAAATTGATCCAGGCTTAAGGCTGCTTTATCGTGTGATAAGACGAAGGTGGCTGTGCGGAAGTCATCTGCTCCACCTTTTAAACCGTTCTCGCCAATTTCGATCCCAAAATCAAATTTATGGGTGTTGCCATCTCCATTGAGATTCGCTTGACCGACGCTTTCTAGTAGTCCTGCGTTACTGTAGGCTGTTGTTGTGATGTCTGTTCCACCTAATCCTGTGACTTTTAGTCCCGATAGAAGGTAGTTGTCTTTGATGTCGAAGAAGACTCCGCGAATGTCTCCAATATTTTTATAGGTTGAGTCGGTGATAAATTCTACTTTAAACTGAACTTTCCCTGCTCCTGCTATGCTGTCATCTAATGTATATTTGGCTTGTAGGGAACTGCCTGTAAAGTTTGTAGTTGTGAAGCTCATGGCTGCTGCGTTTGCTTGGGACGTTTGTCCTGCCATGACTACTGCTAATGATGATACGCCACAGGTTATGTAACCTATGAGTTTTTTTGATTTCATTTGTGTCACTTTTTTTAATTCTCCTTTTCGCATCTAAAAAGTTTCATAAAAACACTTGGCCGCAGAAACTCTCCTTCAAAAGTAGATTTTGAAGCCATTACGCACTAAGCCTATAAATTGCTTTGCGAAAGCTAATCGATTCCTGCAAATTAGTCAGTATTCAATCCTGGGTTAGCTCACTGAGTTATCTAACAGCAATTTCTACTTGCTAGCGAGTTCAATGGAAGATGCACCTAAAGTCAATCTCTGAATTGTTCTTCTCAGTGATTGATAGATATAACTTGGCACAGCAAGTTCCTAAGAGTCTATAAGTTTCTTTATTTTTTATCAGAACTTTAATTTCAGGAATGAAAAGAAGATTTTTTATGTATTTATATATATATGCAGTGTTTATACCCAAATGTTCAAAAAAAATTGCTACATCAAGATCAATTGGCAAACTTTTAATCTATGGGATTGCGGATTTATTGATGATTTACAATTCTGACTTCTAAGGTAAATCAACAAGAACTATAGGAATCCGGTTTGATTTCTGAATTTATTTGTGTAGGTAGGGAATAGGGAATGGGGAGTCGGGAGTAGGAAAGAAGACTGATCTGAGTGTACTGATTTTTTTCCCAAATCAAATATCAGTCCTATACTATGAAGCTAGGAATTAGATTTAACAATAAATTTCAGTTACATTTACCCTTTCAATGGTTTCTAATTTATGCAGATATATTCAACATTTTAGTCAATATTCTTGTTGAAGAATAAAGGAAGAAATCAGAATAAGAGCCTGTGGCCAAGCATCGCACTTATTTGTAGACTGCTAATTTAAAATTGAGTTTGGTATTGCAGAACTGATTCATCCATAACTTTGTCAAAAGTCATCTTGAATTCTGACTTTTGACTCCCAAATTATACTTAGATAAGCTTGAGAAGTAATTTGAGTATTTCTACGAGTTTACATTATTCAACATTCGAGTAACTTGAGTTTGCAATTTATTTCTCAATAGTTGAGCTTTTTGATAAATATCAGCACGGTCTTTACTTGTATGAATCTGCTGTTCTAAGGGTTGAATAAAGTATTGTAAGCGTGTTTTCATTGCCCAAACTCCCATTGAGGGAAATAATAGCAAGATAAACATTAATGGTGATATGGGTAAAAATGGTAGTTTGATGATGCGTTGTAACTTTTTACTATTAACAGTCCAAGGGTGTAAAGATTCGCTACCGATGCAAATTACTGGCATAATCGGAATTTGATAACGATCGCTCAACTGAATAAAGCTGATATCGAATTTTTGCAGTTGATAGCGTTTCTGCCAACCTTTACCAGGCCCGCGTATGCCTTCTGGTGCATACAGTAAAATTCTACCATCTGCGATCGCTGTCTCGAAGTTATGAATTTCTGCTCGCACTGCACCTAATACCTGCGACCATTGGGATGGTAGCCACCAAATCATCCAAGGATGTTCAAATAAAGAGACATTGGCTAAGGGTTGCACTACCCATTCCCGTGTCTCACCCAATAAATAACCCAAAGTCAGAAAATCCCAAGGGAAACACATCCCCGCATGATTCATCGCCACAATCATTGGCCCTGTTGGCGGTAAATGCTCAATGTGTTGCAGTTCTCCCTGAAAATAATATTTCACAATTGGGGCTAAAATTTCTTGCCGAAAAGCTTGCTGATATTTGGGGTTAAATTCTCCAACTTCTTTTCTGGGAGGACGACAACCCAAGCGCAACCATCGAATTATTAGTGCTAAATAAAACCCGCCAGGTATCAGAAATAATATATATTCCAACCAATTCCAACCATCTGGGTCACTATGATAATGTTGCCAGTGACGGTTAAACAAAACTAACCATCCTGGCGGATACCACAGACAAACCCAATCAAACCAACTAAATTTATAGCTTTTATCGGAAGATGTTTCTAGCGTTTGGTGAAAGACATTCTCGGATTGTTGATTAATCACGGTGGTTATGCGGATTAGACAACGGTATACTTAAGTATGTATTTTAAGTTCTGAAATTTAAGCTAGACATCCTGCTGTAGATGTAAAAAAATTGACATTTGTTGCTGAAGTTTAGCAATATTTGTAGTTAGTAGTATTTTTGTGAAGACAAAGAGCGATCGCCTGATATTTAAATTAATTCAATCTAGTCTACGCCAGTGATACAATAATATAAGTACGCACTGAAATTTCCTCTGTAAATGAATAAAGTATTGGATGAAACTTTTTCGTTAGCAATTGCTAAACGCATTAAAAGTAAAGCAAATAAAACTTTTGATAATGCTTATAAAGCAGCATTAGCAACAGAGGGGGCAATTTATGTTCAAGGTTTCTTAGTGTATGCTGGTAAACCATATCGCCCTGTGGAACATGGTTGGATTGAATTAAATGATACCTCTGGGGAAGATGCAATCACACGCATCATTGACCCCAACTTACCCCACATCAGTAAAGCTAACCAAGAACTTTGGTATTTTGCCGCACAAAGTTTAAACGCTAAACAACTCAAAGCCATCATCGAAGAATCAAAAGAAGATTATCCCGAAGATGATCCCTTACCAATTTACGGCACAACACCTTATGAATACTACGGTGATGTAATGTTAGGAGGTAAAGAATATTTAGCAGCTTATCAAGCCGCCGAGGCTAAATGTCAAGAATTAAAAGAACGCAATTAACACTATTTATATATAGGTTATTAACTCTTGACTAATTAATAAGATTTCCCATCACTGCCAAAATATTCTCGATAAGCACAAATTTTATCGCCGCGCACATCAAAAGACACAGCAACACGATTTTTGTAAGGTTGTCCTAATAATAAACCCTCGTCACGGAACTCAAAAACGACTGTTTGATCATTACTCGTAACACGGTCAACCGCAGTTAAAGTAATTCCCGAACCAAAAGATTCTGAGACATATTGAAAAAACTCTTGGGCGCGTTCTTTCCCCTCATTCAAACCATGAAACTTACCCATCGGAAACCATATAGTAAAATCTTCTGTCAGCATATCGAGAAACTTTTGCCATTCTCCCGTCGCTAGACCGTATATAAAATTTTCAAATGCTTGGTGAGCAACTTTTAATGTATTTGCAGGGTCTTGTGTCATTGTTCTCAACTAGTTATACACTCAGCATTAACTCTAAACTATATTTGTTATCTCACATAAAAACGTCTTATTCAGACTTGATGTATAAAGTCATCATTCTCTAGCGAGAGATATTAAAATTTTTATATTTTAATATCTCTCCTAAATGTTAATTAACATTGTTGTCGAGCAAAAAAGACAAATTGAGCGTTTAGGAAAAAGTCTCAAAGAAATTTATTTACCACTCAAAACTTCTGACACATTAGTAGTGGAGTATCGCAAGTGGTTAGATAAATTTGGTCAAGGTTTGCCATTTTATCAAGGTTATGACTCAGAGAAAAACTTTCATAGCGATGAGTTACAGGAAAATTCGCTGACTTTAGATAGATTATCCCAACATACTCAAATTTGTAGTTCTTGCAATCAAGTTTATCGGGTAACAAACTTCAGCAAACAAATTTTCATTGGAGTAGCGATCGCACTTGCAGCTTTAGCTATACTTACAGATAACTCTTGGGTTAAACCTGTAGCTGTAGTGGGTGGTTTATTAGCAATAATCTTAGCCTTTGCAGCACAGCAATTAAAAACTAAATTTGAACGTGCCTATACTCGTCATTAGTTTTTTAACTAAATCTAACTTTTGTAACTCATCAATACAATGGATGTCAGAAATAAATATGGTGCAAGCATACGAAGATAATAAAAGTTCATATTTACAGCATCAAAATGTGAACCTTCCAGAGAAAGACACAAGTAATCAAACTTGGATAGGACGCAAGCATGTTGAAACAGAAGCATCACTCAACTCAGTGATTAACTTCCCGCAAGTGTTGTTTGAGGTAAAAAACTTTGTCACTGCTGAATATGGTACAACTCAGATTTTATCCATCAACGACAGTACTGGTGAATCTACACAACGAGTTATCCTCAAACAAGGTTGGAATGCACCTATCGGTCATTTCACCACAGATGTAGAACTTTTCGTCCTGACAGGTACACTTTGCCAAGGAGGTTTTAAACTTCGCAATCTCAGCTACTCATATATCCCGGCTGGTATACCTACAGGCCCTTGGAAAACCGAAGAAGACACAATTCTGTTGTGGATGCCAGATGCTACTCCCACTTATATTACAGAAGACTATGCCAGCCTAGAGCAAATTCCTGCCACTTCTTTATACCACGGGAATATGCAGACGCACCCACGAATGGCTGAGTATGTACCATTGCAAGAACTCCACGCCATGAAATGGGAAAGCACAACTTTCTTACCGCCTGGTTCAGCGCGTAAAAGTTTGTATACCAACAAAAAAACTGGACGCGCCACCTGGGTTCTTGGCTTAGTACCAATGTGGATAGAAGGTAACTTTTATGCAGGTCATCCCACTACCGAAGAAGCTTATGTCATCAGTGGAGATGTACTAGGACATTGGTCGATGAGCGATGATCCATTTAATAGACGTTATGCAGCAATGTGCAAAGATGGTTATTATTGGCGACCTGCCCATGTTCCCCACGGCCCATTCTGGACAGAAAGTGGCGCACTACTGTTATTTCGGACGAGCGATCGCTTAGATTGTTATTGGATACTGCATAACCCAGATATTACTCAGCAAGACGATGCACGTCTTCAGTCTGCACTGAATCAGCACAAGTAAATAGTCAATGACAGGCAAAAGTCTAAAATTTAAAATTAACAATCTATTTGACATTTGCCTGTGAATTAATTCCACTTACAAAGCCTTATCCCATTCTAATTGATGAGCTAAACCATACTTGATAAAATCTTCGACTGTTGCCTGATCACTCTTACCAAACACACCTAAACTGTAAGGATTATCTTGCATACGTTGTGTAACTTGTTCTTGTTCAAATTCTCTGACTTCTACTCTAGGTTTTTCTGGCTTAAAAAAGTCTACAACCAAAACAGTTCGATCATAATCAGTATAATTGTGTGGACAGTGGGGATAGCTATGATCTAAAATCAAAAACTTACCTTCATTCCAATAAAGCTGGTCATAGCAAATTTTCATAGCCACATCACCCTCCGGCACAATCAAGCCCAAATAACCGCGATTCATGTGTGGGTTATAGTTAACATGCAGCTTGATATCTAAGCCTGGATGAAATGTCCCAAAATAAACATTTCTCAGGATATTATCTTCACTAAAGTTAACTTTTTCAATAGCCTTCGCCAAATTTGGGAAATATTTATTTCTTAAGCTTAAAGCTTTTGCTGCTGCCTCCTCTGTGGCATAATCTGGATATTGGATTTGATGTAATTGAATATATTCTTCAATAAATAACCCTTGAAATAAAATTCCAAAGGCACTATATTTTGAATCACCTTTGGTTTTAATTGTTTTACTCTTAGGCCCCAAAACATCGTAAGCAAATTTTAACTCTTCAGTTGATGCCTGCTGCCTAAAGCGCGTAAACTCATCCCTAATGACTTGCCATTCATTTTGAAGACTTTGGAGAAACGGAAATTGCTTGGGATCGAGATGATATTCATTAAAAGTTGCCATTGTTTTTATCCTGAAGTTAATTGAATAAAAAACTATTACATAATCAGAGTTTTTAGCCGAGCTTCCAGTAATATATAAAAATTTCTGGTTAAACCAGCCAGAATTTAAGCTGATATACTTATTTTAGTCTGAGGTCTACTGTGTCTGAACCTCCCTTATTAGATAAAGTTATTAAAAATGTGCGAGTTGTTCGCCCTCATCAAAATGTAGTCGAACTACTGGATTTAGGCATTAAAGATGGTAAATTTGTGGATATTGCCCCTAATATTAGCGCCACACAAGCCAAAGAAATCTTCGATGCTAAAAATTTACTCGGCTTTCCGGGGGTTGTTGATGCTCACATGCACATTGGTATTTATCAACCCCTCAATCAAGATGCAGTTACAGAAAGTAAAGCCGCCGCAATGGGGGGAGTCACAACTAGTTTAAATTACATTCGCACCGGGCAATATTATCTGAATAAAGGTGGTTCTTACCAGGATTTTTTTCCTGAAGTATTGGCATTATCCGCAGGTAATTTTTTTGTTGATTATAGCTATCACGTTGCACCCATAGCCAGCCGACATATCGACGAAATACCTTTATTGTTTACAGAACATGGGGTATCTTCATTTAAAATTTTCATGTTTTATGGCGGTTATGGGTTGCATGGTTTGTCAGACCAGCAAAACTTGTTTTTGATGATTAATCAAGAAGAACGCTACGACTTTGCCCATTTTGAATTTATCATGCGTGGGATAACTCGTTTGATGGAAGAATATCCCACAGCACGAGATACTATTAGCTTAAGTTTGCATTGCGAAGTTGCCGAAATTCTCAACGCTTATACCAAAATAGTCGCCAATGATTCTAACCTGACTGGACTATCTGCTTATAGTGCAGCACGTCCGCCTCATTCTGAAGGTTTAGCAATTTGTATTGCTGCTTATTTAGCACATGAAACTAACTGTGCAAATATCAATTTATTACATCTGAGTTCGCGCAAAGCAATGGAAGCAGCGTTGACGATGCAAACTGCTTTTCCTCATATTAACTTTCGGCGAGAAGTGACAGTAGGACATTTACTATTAGATGTTGATAGTCCTAATGGTACTTGGGCAAAAGTTAACCCGCCAATTCGTCCCCGTGCTGATGTGGAATATTTATGGCAAGCGGTATTAGATAATCAAGTAGATTGGATAGTGAGTGACCATGCTTGTTGTTCTGCGGAACAAAAACGTAGTGCGAAAGACCCGAATAATATTTGGTTAGCCAAGTCTGGTTTTGGCGGTACAGAATATCTACTTTCGGGTGTAATAAGTGAAGGTAGTAAGCGGGGAATGTCTTACAACCAGGTTGCTAAATTGCTATCTTGGAACCCATCGCGGCGCTTTGGTGTATTGCAAAAAGGAGATATTGCAATTGGTTATGATGCAGACTTGGTGTTAGTAAACCCTGACGAAAGTTTTGTGGTACGTGCGGCTGAGTCAGAATCACAACAAGGTTACACACCATTTGAGGGGATGGAGTTAACCGCAAGGGTGAAGAGTACTTTTTTGCGAGGAAATTTGATTTATCACAACGGACAGGTTGTAGGTTCACCGACTGGGAGTTATTTAAAACGCTCTATATTGGGATAAATTCAACAGCAGAAATTTAATAGACAACTTTTATGCGTCAGTCCTAATCATAATCCAATACAGTTCAGTTAAGACTAAAAAGCAATTCTGGTGTAGGTTGGGTGGAGGAACGGAACCCAACAGAGTATTGAGAATGTTGGGTTACGAGATCGCTACACCCAACCTACTATTCTCTTAAATGAACTGACTAAAACTAAAGAACCCCACCCGGCCGATCGCATTATCAAGGACACAATTGTTTAAACTATTGACTACGGACTCTTGTGTGGATGGTTTATGGCTATTTGGTTAAGTTTGTGTGCAGCGATTTTCGTAGTGGCTTACTTACTGGGTTCCTTTCCCACTGGCTATATTGCGGTGAAGCAGCTAACAGGTATTGATATTCGAGAAGTGGGTTCTGGTTCAACAGGGGCGACGAATGTATTAAGAACCTTGGGTAAAGGGCCGGGAGCGTTTGTTTTAGGAGTTGATTGCTTAAAAGGAGTATTAGCGATCGCTTTAGTTTACGCTTTCTTGAATTTTGCCGCTACTTCCAACTTGATTCCCAAAACCGTAGATTTGCAATTATGGCAACCCTGGATGGTGATATTAGCGGGTTTAGCTGCAATTTTGGGACACAGTAAATCAATATTTCTGGGCTTTACTGGTGGTAAATCTGTGGCTACCAGTTTAGGGATATTATTGGCGATGAGTTGGCAAGTTGGTTTGGCAACTTTGGGCGTATTTGCCATTGTTGTTGCTATTTCTCGAATTGTATCCTTAAGTTCAATTTCTGGTGCGATCGCTGTTTCTATTTTGATGTTAGTTTTCCACCAACCATTACCTTATATTTTATTTAGTATTCTTGGCGGTTTTTATGTAATTATTCGCCACCGCAGTAATATAGAGCGCCTTTTAGCGGGAACTGAACCCAAAATTGGACAGCAGGTAGTTACAGAAACCGAAAAAACAGAAAACACAGAACAAACTGTTTAATGCTTGATGGTAATAGCAGGAGAAATGTAGGTTGAGTGAAACAAAGTGGAACCCAACAAAGCCTACTTGATGATGTTGGGTAATTAAAAACTTTTCATTCTCTCTGTGCCTTTGTGCCTCTACGTGAGAACATTTAGAGCTGATTCGTAAAGAAAATCTAAAACACTTCTAGGTGAGAGGGAATGGATTTTAAGCTAGAACCAGTGAGATAGTTGTACTAACAATGAAACGTCTGCCAGAGATTTTTAATTGTGGACGAATCAAAGGCTCATTACATTTGGATGAATCTTGGTTGGCAAAATGGCGATGCCTGCGGCAACCCCTGTAGGGAACGCATTTCTGCTATGACTGTCTATGTGCGGATTCGTGATGATAAGTTCTGGATCGAAGAAGATTGGACGGAAAACGGTATTGCAACTGATTTGCTGCGTGCTGGTGTTCCCAAAGAAGAGATTGTTTTAGCATTTCATGAGCCGAAGATGAGACAGTATACAAATTTTGCTGTAGTTTCTTGACAGCATTTTAGGGTTTAACGCTTCTCAACCACTCAGTAATACCCTCTGCTAAAGTTTTGACTAACTTCTTCTGTTCCTGGGGATTTGTCGCCTCCTCAAAGTCGTCAGGGTTACTCATAAAACCTAATTCCAATAATACTGATGGTGCAGTATGGGGACGAGTCAGTGCTAAATTTTGCCAATACAAACCATAAGAAGGCCTACCCAAATCATTAACTAAGCGGTTGTGTAGTAAGACAGCTAGACTATGGGCTTGGGGATGATACCAATATGTACTGATACCCCTGGTATTTTCCGCATCACCATCATCTGGGAGGGAGCGATAGTGAAAAGTAAGAGCGATCGCAGGTGATTCTTGCTCTATAATTTTCTGACGTTCTACCAGGGATAAGTCTCGATCATCTTCCCTAGTCATCACCACAATTGCACCCCGCCGCGCTAATTCATCTCGCAATAGCTTGGTTACTTGCAAATTCAAATCTTTTGCTAACAAACCAGTAGCCCCGACTGCGCCCAATTCTTTACCACCATGTCCAGCATTGAGTAAAATTTTGATTCCAGATAAGGGCTTTTCAACAGAAAAACTAGCTAGATTTGGAGTTTTATCTTGCGCCCAAGTGACGGGAGAATTGGTGAGAGAATTTAAAACTACTAATCCTATCAGTAGTGGGATGAATTTCACTTCATTTCCGGTTATGGCTTGCCAACCTATATAAATACCAAAGGCGATCTCACTCCCAATAATACACCTAGTACAGTACCAAATACAGCAATTACTCCGGTTAATCCCACAATTCCTGGTAAAACCAGAGAAGAAGCAAAGTAAGAAGCCTGATTAGCAACAGTAACCCGACTGTTAGCAATGGTTTTAACTGTATAACAGATAGCAGAAGCTTTAAGTTTATTAATTGAGCAAGTTCAGCAAGCTGCTACTCAGTATACTGGTAATTTATAAAAGTTTTCTTAATAAAATTGATGGTTGTAGTAGTTAGCAAATATCAGCATTGATTGATGATAAGCTAATAATTGCTTGACTAAAGAGTTAACTATTAGCATATACAAAAGTATCTCTAGAGAATGGGTATCACCTTATATCTACAGATGGATGAACTTTCATTCATATTTAAGTAAAAATTTGTAGAGAAATGTTGAAGTGTTAGTAAAAAACAAATAAACATTACCCAAAATACTTTAGACTTGACTTATGATGTAGAAACTTTGCGGAGTTAAAATTCATCCATAAAGTCAGAGCTAATTCGTAAACTCAAGTTCAGTAATCATCTAGTAAGGGTTTAAATTAAGTATTTATTCCCAGGAACCCAATACTAGTAATTATTTGAATTTCCTTAATATTTTCTTTATGAATTAGCACCTAAGTATAATCAAGGAATATTTTTTGTTCCTGATTAAAATAATTGCCAACTAGGAATTTTCCCAATCAGATGGATGAATTATAGCTGGTACATCACTACTGCAATTATCACCAATTGCAGAGATTCATCCTGTCAACATTTGTTAGGAGAAGAATAACTTATGAAAGTTAAAACTGTATATGCAAGTATGGCGATCGCTACATTGATCGCTACAGGTATGATATCTGTTACCCCAGATAATGCACTAGCTCAAAAAAGTGCAAACCAAACTGAACAAAGCAGTTCAAGAGGTTCAAAGTCTTTAGAAATTCAATGGCTTTTAGGGTTTATACCCTGGCCTACATGGAATACACATTCTAAGCGTCCCAGAAGCCAAAATTTAATTGATGATGCTACCTATGCCAATAACCCAAATCGTCCAATACAAACAAATCTAGGTGGTTCAGGTAGACACACACCAAACGGTACAAATCACCCGTCTAACGATGACGCAAATCACCCACATCATCCGATACCAATAAATACAGGCGGCTCAAATATACACACGCCAAACGGTACAAACCACCCGTCTAACGATGACGCAAATCACCCACATCATCCGATACCAATAAATACAGGCGACTCAAATATACACACACCAAAAGATCCAAAGCACCCATCTAACTATAAAGAAGTTCCTGTTCCCTTATTAATACCAGGATTAACTGCTTTTGGAGTAGGGTTAATTCGCAAACATCGCCAAGAGCAGAAGCAAATAAAGATGCAATAGATGAATTGATTACCTGTGAAAGTCAATAGTTATCAATATGAGTAAAAAACATAATCTCATTGTTTGGTGTGGTTTGATTGTGGGTTTTTACTATTACTTATTTTTTTGGTTAAAAACGCTAGTACAGTTTTTAATTGGTGGTAGTACATTTCCATTATTAACTATTACTGCCGTTTATTTAGCATTACAAGATTTATGGCAAAATAAAGCTAAAATTGTGAGATTCAGGGCTACCAATATTCAGAGAAGATTAGGTCATATTTTGATAGGATGTGGAATTTTATTTTTCCCATTCAGTCTGGATAAAGGGTGGAAACAAGCATTAGTCTGGTTAAGTATCTTCGTCGGTATTGTGATTAGCACTTGGGGAATCAAGTTCTTTAAATACTATCTACGCCCAACTTTTTTAATCATTTTCAGTATCTATCCTGGCATTAATGTTTTACCGGGATATCTATGGCAAGCGTTGACTCCCGAAAGAACAATGGATCAAATTCAAGCTTGGAGTGTTAATTTAGCACTTCACACTATGGGTTATCCCAGCAACATAGATGGAACATGGGTAAACTTGCCTACAGGTAGCGTCAATATAGGATGGGGTTGTAACGGATTTGATTTGATGGTGTTGATGTTGATGACTAGTCTGTTAATAGGTATGGCTTACAGACTAAAAAGCCGGCAGATATTAATCATAAGTTTATTGGGATGTGTGATTGCTTTTGTCTTCAACACTGCCCGCATTACATTGCTGGCAATTTCCGTTGCTTATTGGGATGGGCAATCATTTGATTTTTGGCATAGTGGCTGGGGCGGACAAATTTTTTCTTTAGCTATGTTTACCGCATTTTATTATCTGTTAATGCAAATGCGTTTACTAGATTTTGCTCGCAAATCTCATAGCAGTAATTAGGACTTACGTCTTTCAAGAATGGGTGTAAGGGTGTAGGTATGCAAAACCCTTACACCCCTTTACCCTTAACCCTATACACCCAGTCTCTACATAAAATCTTGGTGCGTAAGTCTTATTTCTGTTTAACACTGTTAAACCACTCAACAATTCCCTCGCTTAAAGCTTTGGCTAATTTTTGCTGTTCTTGAGAATTTGTCACCCATTCAAATTCATTGGGATTACTCATAAAACCTAATTCCATGAGTATTGATGGTGCTGCGGCTGGTCGAGTTAAGGCCAAGTTATTCCAAAAAACTCCGTAAGAAGGTCTATTGAGTTTTTTAACTAGATAGTTGTGCATGAATACTGCTAGGTTATGAGCTTGGGGATGATACCAAAACATCCCAACTCCTTTGGTATTTTCCGCATCGCCGTCATCGGGTAAAGAATTGTAATGAATGGAAAGTGCGATCGCAGGTTTTTCTTGCGTGATAATTGCTTGACGCGCTGGTAAAGACACATCTTTGTCAACATCTCTTGTCATCACCACTGTTGCACCAAGTTCGACCAAATTCCCGCGCAGCAACTTCGCCACTGCCAAATTCACATCTTTTTCTAAATATCCAGTCGGGCCAGCTGCACCAGATTCTTTACCACCATGCCCCGGATCAAGTAGAATCTTCATACCAGATAAAGGCTTACTTCGCCGATTTTCCAGGGCAGGCGGATGACGTAAAGCTAAAACCAGGGTAGTTCCTTCATATCTCAGTTGATATCCCCACTGTTGCGATTGTTTGAGGTTAAAGGTGTACTGCACCTGTCCCGGAATCAGCTGCTGCCAATCAAGGCGAGAAATTACAGGGTCATCATCCAAACGAATAATATCTGTTTGGGCAGTGGTATTGTAAAGTATCAGAGTCAAAGTCTGATCACTTTGCTGCACACTCACAGGTACAGGAAATTGTAAGGGAAAAACTATCTCTGTAGCATCCATCAGCCTGCGATATCCGACACTCCGAATAATTGTGCGTGGCGGAATTGCCCCCGGTAAAATGCGAGTCTCCTTGCTATTAATCCAAGCACCGTAGTCCAAGCGCAACCACTCACCTTCTTTCCCTGTGACTGTAGCTTGTGTTCCTTTCGGTAGTGGTGTCAGCCGGGAATAATCGGTGCTGGGGCCAGTGCGGGCTACACCTGCATCTACTATCACTTCAGCAACAGGTAACTGCGTTGGGGAGAAAATTGCTATTTTGCCAGTTCCTGGTTGAGTAATTGTCTGACCATTCAACGTCAGTTTAAACTGAGGTTGACCTAAATCTATCTCTTGATTAGCATCTGGGACAATAGCAGCAGAAATGATGTTGTTACCGTAAAGTAGGCTTAAAGATTCAGAGTCAGGTTTCTGCACCGTTGTGCAACCCGCATACTTGCCAGCAATTGGCTGAGAAGTAGGTTGGTTTCTGCCCGTCAGGGCTGCCAAATTACTAGGTAGTTGTACTTGTTGGGGTTGTGGTGCTAGGGCAACAGTTTGATTAGCGAGGTTTACAGAGACGTTAGCATTAAATGGGGCGATCGCACTGAAACAAATTAGTTCCCCTGGTAGTCTAGCAATATCCCCTGCTGGAGTCAGAGAACCTGGAGCAAATTCTAAGCCTTGTGGGACAACAGGCGCAGTTGCCTGCCTTGTCACTTTAATCTGAACAGTTTGATTTTTGTGACGGACTGTAAAAAGATTTTCTCCCAATTGTAACGGGAAACTCGGAGCAAAATGCCCGGATTGACTGCGGTTAACGACCTGACCATTAATTAGTACTTGTCCATTATTTGGGGCTGTACCCAAAAAAAATATTTTTTCCGTACTGGTTTGGTGGTTAGGTGGTGGAAAAACAACAATAAGAGATGAATCTGCTAATGCAACAGAGGAGGTAGCAATTAAGCCGAATAAGACTAGTGCGAGAAATTTTTTCACAACAAATCACAGAAGATTTCATGACAGTGCCTATGGCACAATTACGGGATGTATTTTGAGAAGGCGCAAGAGAGAAATACAAAATTACTATGACTAAATTTATCTTCGTAACTGGAGGTGTAGTTTCCAGTATCGGCAAGGGAATTGTAGCAGCAAGTCTAGGACGTTTGCTCAAATCACGGGATTATTCGGTGTCAATTTTAAAATTAGACCCCTATATTAATATCGATCCCGGTACAATGAGTCCTTTTCAGCATGGGGAAGTTTTTGTTACCCAAGATGGGGCGGAAACCGATTTAGATTTGGGTCATTACGAACGCTTCACTGATACCTTAATGTCACGTTTTAACAGTGTGACGACAGGTTCAATTTACCAAGCTGTGATTAACAGAGAACGGCGCGGTGACTACAATGGCGGCACAGTCCAGGTAATTCCCCATATTACCAACGAAATTAAAGACAGAATTACTTTGGTTGCTAAAGACACCAACCCTGATGTATTAATTACGGAAATTGGTGGTACGGTAGGAGATATCGAATCTCTGCCGTTTATGGAAGCAATTCGCCAGTTGCGGAAGCAAGTGGGGCGGCAGAATGTGTTGTATATGCACGTCACTTTATTGCCTTACATTGCTTCGGCTGGGGAAATGAAAACCAAGCCAACACAGCATTCTGTGAAGGAACTGAGATCCATTGGCATTCAACCAGATATTTTAGTTTGTCGGAGCGATCGCCCGATCCCCGCAGGATTAAAGCAAAAATTATCTGAATTCTGTGATGTACCCGAAAAATGTGTGATTACTTCTCAAGATGCCTTGAGTATCTATGAAGTACCACTGATTTTAGAACGGGAAGGCTTGGCAGAACAAGCACTAGCATTGCTGCAAATGGAACAACGCACACCTGATTTAACTCAGTGGCGCACAATGGTAGAACGGCTATACAGTCCGAAGCGGACTTTGGAAATTGCCATTGTCGGTAAATATGTGCGGTTAAGTGATGCTTATTTATCTGTGGTAGAAGCCTTACGCCATGCAGCCATCGCTACCCATGCTGATTTGCGCCTGCGATGGATCAACTCAGAAATCTTAGAAACAGAACCAGCCGAAAATTATTTAGAAGGCGTGGACGGTGTACTAGTGCCTGGTGGTTTTGGAACGCGGGGAGTAGATGGTAAAATTGCAGCTATCAAGTATGCCCGCGATCACCATATCCCATTTTTGGGTTTATGCTTAGGAATGCAATGTGCTGTCATTGAATGGGCTAGAAACATCGGCGGTTTTTCAGATGCTAACAGTGCTGAATTTGACCCTGATACGACTAATCCAGTCATTAACCTCTTGCCAGAACAGCAGGACGTAGTTGATTTAGGCGGGACAATGCGCTTGGGTTTATATCCTTGTCACATTCTGCCCAATACTTTAGCTGGGAAGCTTTATCAAGATGATGTGATTTATGAACGGCACCGACATAGATATGAATTCAACAATGCTTATCGTAAGCTATTGTTAGAATCTGGCTATGTGATTAGTGGTACTTCTCCCGATGGCCGCTTAGTGGAAATTGTCGAATTTCCCAATCATCCGTTCTTTATCGCTTGTCAATTTCACCCAGAGTTTCAATCGCGTCCTAGCAATCCTCATCCTTTATTTGAGGGATTTATGCAGGCTGCGATCGCTCTTAAATACCCAAAGACTAATCTACAAACACCTGTAGAGGTTTCTTAACCCACTCAAACTTGAGTTGTGAATTTACCCAAACCAACATTGACTTAGGACAGAGATATTTTGTTATACAGGGTTAGCATCATTTTTCCACATTGGACTTAAGGAGATGTTGTGCCGTACTGGATGAAAATCTTTTACGAGAGGAAAGAATATGTGATTAATTTTGACCGTGTAAATGCTTTTTGCTATGAACAGAACGGCCGAGTTACTTTTTGGTTGCCTGATAGCGCCATTCCAATTGTCATTAATCCTCAAAATAACTTAGAAGACTATCAAAAAGTTCTCAAATATCTCGAACAAGTCACCGATGTCGAAGTAGACAGTGGTCACTGGGTGAAAATTATCGACGGCAAAAATGAATATGTAGTTAACCTCCATTGCATTAGTTCTTTCTGTCAAGAACCCAATGGTAGGATAACTTTTTGGCTACCAGATGGCACTATCCCAATCGTGATCAACCCCTCCAATAATCCAGATTCTTATCTGAAAGTTTTGCAGTTTGTCAAAAATACCACAGGATATTCTTTGTCTTAATCCCAGAGTAATCGTCAGTATTTAGAATACAGCACTCATCCCAAATCGATATGAAGCAGCCAATAATTAGCCTGCGATCGCAGGCTTTGTTTGTATAGCCCCAGATTTCCAGTCTCTTGGGTTGATTATTTTGGTTTGTGTTGTGATGTCGTGGTAGCTTGATTACAGTTGCCCAGTAGTGTCAGTTTGCGGCTGACTACTACCGGGAAATCCTCCGTAATTGATAAGGCCAACTAAGGAGGCACAGCTGATCATGACAAATAATTACGAAGATTCACATCTCCAAGACGATGTAAAAAATGACCAATCTTTAGACGGTTTGCAAATTCTGGTAGTAGATGATAGTGAAGATAGTCTGCTGTTGACGAAGTTTATTCTAGAAACTTATGGTATGCAAATCACAACAGCAACATCAGCTTTAGAAGCACTGAAGTTAATCAAAAATTGCAAATTTGATGTTTTCATTTTTGATATTGCTATGCCAAAAGTAGATGGATATTCGTTAATTCGTAAAGCCAGACAAATGTTACTCTGGCAAAAACAGCATACACCTGCGATCGCTTTAACTTCTCTGACTGCGGAAGAAAGTTATCATCTGGCATTATTATCGGGTTTTCAAGGCTATGTTCATAAACCAGTGGAGACGGCTGTATTAATCACTGAAATTAAAAAAGTTTTAGGAATTTCGCCAGGAGAAAATGGTGAATAATTCCGAGCGATCGCTAAAATACATACAGACAACCCAGGTAAATCTAGCAGGCGATCGATGATAAACCCACTCCCAGACTATAATCCCAGTGGTGTCGGTGAAATTAACGGCAACCTCTTTGGTTTGCCCTTTGATTACGAGTCAGCCAACTTAATTGTCTTTGCTGTACCTTGGGAAGTCACCGTTTCCTATGGTGCAGGTACAGCCAACGGCCCCCAAAGAATCCTCGAAGCCTCAACACAACTAGATTTATTTGACTTTGACAACCCAGATGGCTGGAAACAGGGAATTTTCTTAGTGGAAATTCCTCAAGATATTTTAGAAAAAAATAATTACTACCGCACTCTAGCCGCCCAAATCATCGAAAGACTGGCACAAGCTAAACCCCTCACAGACACACCCGATTTAACTCCCATCCTCACAGAAATTAATCAGGCTTCCTTACAAGTAAATCACTGGTTATTTACCCAGTCTCAAGCAGCCATCAATCAAGGTAAGCAAGTTGCAGTTATTGGTGGAGATCATAGTTCTCCATTAGGTTATCTGCAAGCACTGGCAACTAAATATTCTAACTACGGCATTCTGCATATTGATGCACATGCAGACTTACGCGATGCCTATGAAGGATTTGAATTTTCTCATGCTTCCATCATGTTTAACGCTGTGAAACTACCGCAAATCTCTAAATTAGTCCAGGTAGGTTTACGTGATATCAGCCATGATGAAGTGCAAATGATTGATCAATCTCATAATCGCATTGTTGCCTATTATGACCCAGCCATCAAGCAAAAACTTTATGCTGGCATCACCTGGATAGAGATATGCCGCGAAATTATCAACCATTTGCCAGAATATGTCTACATTAGCTTTGATATCGATGGCTTAGATCCAAAACTTTGCCCCAATACAGGTACACCTGTGGCTGGCGGTTTGGAACTAGAACAAGCATTTTGTATACTTCGTGAACTAGTCAATAGTGGTAGAAAAATTATTGGCTTTGATGTTTGTGAAGTGGGTGATGCAGAGTGGGATGGCAACGTAGGTGCAAGAGTAGTCTATAAACTAGCCAATTTCATGGAATTATCTCAACGATAATGGATATTGCCATCAAACTTCAGCAAACATCATGATACTTTTGGTTGATACCACAGGGATAAATTCAACTGTGAGCAAAAGTAATCTCCCGCAACAATTTGCTGCTGATGGTCAACTATCCAATCATAAAGTTGTGCGGCTCTTGCTAGGGCGACCCGTTCAGAACGATACAGGCGTGGACTCGGACAGAAAACTTCGCCATTGATGTGTATCCCTGCAATCAACCAATAATCGCTGCATTCGCCCTCTGGTAAAATTTCTAGAAACCCGCTACTGTAAGGCTCGATTATTCCCATATTCATTTGCAAGCTTGACAAAAACCGTCCTATTTAATTTAGCGAGGGTTTCCCGAAATAAAAGTAGTGTAAGCTCTATTTGTTATGCTTCAGGTATTTGATCTATGATGAACCATATATGAAATATATCTAGTAGTGTAAATTCCATGACAGCTTGCAGAAAGTAACTTCTAAATTCACAAAACTAGGATGATTGCTGTCTAAGCCTAAATATCTAACTCATCTTAACTTTTATACCTATTCTCAAATTGCGGCTCTAGTACTTTAGCTCCTTAAAATATCTTAACAAGAGGATAGATTAAATTGACAGTCAACACACTTCTCGGACGAATCAATCAACATCAATATCTGCGTGAATTGCGAAATAAATTACTCCATCTTCACCGGATGTTACTAGATACAGAACGCATCAACTATGAGCAAGTTCATGGCAGAGTATCGACTAATCAACTCTTTCGACTTGTAATTTCAGATGAGCAATTTGCTTGGCTACATAAAATTTCTGAATTAGTGGTGCAGATTGATGAAACTTTATCATCTGATCAACCCATATCTTTAGAAGATGTGCAGAATTTAATTGCCAATGCTCGCAGTTTAATTGTACCTTCTGAGGTTGGTAATGAGTTTGCGAGAAAATACTATGCTGCGCTTCAAAGTGAGCCGAGCGTTGTATTAGCACATGCAGTAGTCTCAGAACTTTTAGCTATTAAGTAAATAAAGTCAAGTAGAGGATATGTATAGTAAAGTAATTTTACGCTACATATCCTTTTTTATTGCTTATTTAAGATTATTGAAGATGTGAGTTAAATAACAACTTGATGATTAGTTGTGCTAAGACAGGAATGACCTAAAAATCGTCATTTCATGCAGCAGCAAAAAAATCAATTCAGTCATCTTACAGCCATAGAAAGAACATACCTTTCATTTCCAGCAAAATTTCTCTTAAATCAAAACCTACTGCGAGGTAAAATACTAGACTTTGGCTGTGGTTTTGGTAACGATGTGAAATTGTTACGCGAACAAGGTTTTGATATTACAGGATATGATCCTTATTATTTACCTGATTATCCTCATGGAAAATTTGATACAATAATTTGTTTTTATGTCTTAAATGTCTTGTTTGCGGAAGAACAAGCTAATGTGTTAATGGAAGTATCTCATCTGTTAAAACCAGGTGGTAAAGCTTATTATGTCGTCAGAAGAGATATTAAAAAACAAGGTTTTAGAGAACATTATGTTCATAAAAAACCAACTTATCAATGTATAGTTAAGCTACCGTTTCATTCTATTTATTTAGATGAAAGCCGAGAAGTATATGAATATACTCACTATAACTACCAAAGAAATTCCTCGAATAATTGTATATTCTGCAATCCCTATAAAAATTTAAAGCTATTAACAGAATCAGCAACAGCTTATGCAATCTTCGATGGTTATCCTGTAAGCAAAGGTCATGTTTTAGTAATTCCTAAACGCCATGTAAGTAATTATTTTGAATTACCATTTAAAGAACAATCTGCTTGTTGGTGGATGGTGAATAAGGTTCAAGAGATGCTCAAAACAGAATTTACACCTGATGGTTTTAATGTAGGCATGAATATTAATCGAGAAGCTGGACAAAATATTATGCACGCCAGTATTCATATCATACCTCGTTATCAAGGTGATAATATGGGTGTTAAAAGTGGTATTAGGAATGTGATACCTAAAAAAAGTAATTTAAAATAGGTAATCTTGCCAAAATAGGCATTGTTTTTGTCGCATATTCAGGTTTTGTGAGAGTTGCAGTAAATCTTGACGTGGCAAAGTATTATTAATGTAAAATAGCTCTCGTTTTCGGCGAGAAGTGTAATCAAAGAATATCGTGAATCTGTCGGAAGTTTCTGGGGGTTTGCCTCTATGGAAAATGCTACCTGTCCCTGCAAAAATGACTGTACCAGCACTTCCTATACAAGATTTATAATTATCTGGTGGAATAATTTGTTGCATTGTTTGATTGGAAATATAGCCGTAGGTATATTTTAAAGATTGAACTATCTTTTCTGTAAAAGATAGGGGTATATATTGAAAAGGCCCCTGACTTTCAGAAACATCATTAACATAAATGATAATTTTTAATACTTTGCGGTCTTCGGGATCTAAATGCCAGCGTCGGGAACCTTGCTCTAATTTATTGGCGATATCTCGGCGAAAATATGTACCGTGATAGGCGACTGGTAAGCCAAGATAATGCTCAGTGATATTCAGTAAACGTTGTTCTAATCCCCATAAAAAAATTTCAGAATGTTGCATGATTTGTTGTAGACTGGCATGAATAACATATTGATTATGAATACTATTAATATCTGGTTCTATTTGAGAAGAAAGATGTTTGGCTGTTTGCAGGATTTGATTATTAGGTGTAATTCCTAAAGCATCTAAAGAAGTAATTGAAACCCCTTCATGATGAATTTTGTCAACTAGTTCTAAATCATCTTTTGAGATTGTAGGTAAATTGGGTTGATGTTGATTGACTGCCTCCTGATAAGCAACATCATTTTGATGTTTTATAAAAGGAAATTGATAAATTTTTTTAAAGATTCTTTTTTGGATTTTAGGTAATAGCAAGTGCATATATTTTCTAGTTAATTGATGGCATGATAATTACAGATAACTCAGATATAAGAATCAAATGTGATTGATCAAAAATCTAATACGTAGGATGTGTTATCGGCGAGAGTACGACATCTACAGCAAAGTTTTCGGTGCGTTACGGCTTACGCCTAACACACCCTACACATACTAAAATTTTTTCAGAAATCAAATCGGATTGATATATATTCGAGATAAATACTGATTTTCCTGATAATACTTATCCTACACAAGCTCGAAAAATGTACAAATCTATAAAGTTATGATGATCTGAAATAAAGATATCTCAGAACCCAAAGCTGGATAAGACTCTTCATCAAGATATTTAATTAATGCTAAGAGGATGTATGACTTTAGTTATAAATAAGATGCAATCATGGACTAGACAGGTAAAATTAAGTACATTATGGCTATTTAAGATGGTAAATAGCTAAATTTTAGATATATGCCGCTATACTAGCCCTGGAGAGTAGAATAACTAAAGATGGTGCGATTGTTTGTTGCAATGGTTTTGCTGGTGTTGTTAACGGCTTGTGGTACTATTGGACTGCTGCCTACAAGTGAGTTGGTAGAGAAAGCGATCGCACTTGAGCTAGAGCAAACCAAACAAGACCTCAGCCAGAAATTAGATATAGATTTTCAGGGATTTGAAATTAAGCAGCTGAAGATTGCTGAAGAAAAGGCACTGACAATTAAAAATTTACCTGCTTTCCGTGTCAAAGGAAAATACGATTTAATTATCAAACTACCACAGCGACAGTTAAAGCAACTGCAACAGCCTTTTGAACTTTACTTGCAAATTCAACAAGAAGGTAAAACTTGGCGGTTACTGCTACCCGATAAAACCAGTAAAGAATCTCAACCTGTTTGGCGTAGTTATTTGATTAACTAGTACAAATTTTATGTTATTCCGCCTTCGCGGACTTCGTTTTTATAGCCGCAAATTCCATTCGTCGGTGCTAGGCGCAAGATATGGGGTACATCCCAGTTTTTATTTTTCACATAGAGGATAATTGTCATTGCGAGGAGGAACGACGAAGCAATCTCATGCACTCGTTCAGAATGGTAAGATTTTGCGATTGCTTCGTTCCTCGCAATGACATATAAAAAAGTGGGATGCTCCCCAAGATATGTGTATGTAGAAGTTATATTTAATTAAAGAAATGCCATTAGAAATAATTTAAGTAATTTTATGTTAAATCTGAGCAGAATTACATTTGACCGTAACATTATGGCAGGACAAGCTTGTATTCGTGGTATGCGGATTCCAGTTTCTCTTGTTGTTAATTTAGTAGCTAATGGCAAATCTATAGAGGAAATTTTAGAAGAATATCCAGATTTAGAACCAGAGGATATCCGTGAATCTCTACTTTACGCAGCATGGTTGACTCAAGAGCAAGTTTATCCCTTCAAAAGTGCGTAATAAGTCATAATGAAGTTCTTGGCAGATATGGGAATTTCACTACGCACTATATTTTGGTTGCGTAGTGGTGGTCATGATGTTGTGCATTTGCGCGATGAAGGTTTGCAAAGGCTACCAGATAACGAGATTTTAGTTAAAGCTCGTACAGAACGGAGAATTTTATTAACTGTAGATTTAGATTTTGCCCAGCTTTTAGCAGTTAGTGGAGATAATTTACCCAGTGTGATTTTATTTAGATTAGGAAATGAAAATTACGATGTAATTAATGAACGGTTGACACAAGTTTTGCGTGAATGTCAGGAATATTTAGAGGGTGGTTCAATTATTTCTGTGAGTAATGAAACTTTTCGGGTGAAGCGATTGCCGATATGAGTTGAGGCGATGTTTGACGACAAGCCGCAAGTATCTACGCTTGAGCTAGTTCTTTATTCATCGGGAAGTTTTTATTGGTATAACTCGTAAGTTGCTAACGCCATACTACAAAGGCAACGGGAAACTTCGTTTGTCGTAGAAAAGACATATTTGGAAATCTTTATAATTTTGTGTAAGCCTTAAGTCTGTAGCAGTTTACAAGTCTGGACGCGAGACAAGAGAACTGAGTACCAACGAACCGAACTAATCTGTATAACGAGAATCCAAGAATCGCTGGAGTCGCAGGGAGATGCCCTTGGGGGGCATTGATGGAGAAAGTTAGCTCATTGTAGGTGAGCAATGCTTTGTTAAAGAACATTCCTTTTCGCCAACCGACGCGATCGCCAAACTGTTCGTAGTCTTCTCCCACACTTTCCCAAATGCGTTTCTGCACACTAAATCCAAAACGTCCATTGCTGTATTTTACCCACAGTTGGTCAATGGTGCGTAAGTCAGTGCAGGGAAATTTTTCAATTGAAATGCTATTAAGCCAGCCATCTTCTTCTCGACCAGCAACTTTTAGCATTACTCTAAGTGTTTCTTTATCTGCTTCTTTCCATTCGCCAGCTTTGAGAAAATCGCGTAACAGTGTATAGTCTAGACTTTTATCAGAACTGAGATCATCAGTTTCTTGAGTTAGTTTGGTGCTTGTTTGTGTAACTTGTTGTTCTTGTTGGCGGTTCTCAAGTTCTTCTTGTTCTCGTTGCTTTTGTAACCTTTCTGCTTCCTGCTGTTGTCGTAGTCTCTCGGCTTCTTCTTGTTGACTTTGCAGCCTTTCTGCTTCTTTTTGCTTTGCTTCCTGTTGTTGTCGTAATATTTCGGCTTCTTTTTCTCGTTTTAGTCTCTCAGCTTCTTGTTGCTTTTGTAACCTTTCTGCTTCTTTTAATTTTTGCTCTTCCGTTGCTCTAACAGATGTAATCTCTAACTCAATCGGCACTACATCCTCATCCATTAATCCTAAAATATCCTGCTGGTAATCTTTCAGTATCTTCAGAGTATGATCATCCAGGGGATATTTTTTCTCAACAGCCTTGGCAAAAGCTTGTTTGTAAAGTGCGATATTTGCTAAACGTCTATGAAAAGGTTCTAAAACTTCGGTTTCTATTTGCTCTGCTGTTTCATCTGTAAGTCCAAATGTTGTTCGTTTTGGCTTTAAAATTAAGTAGGCAAATTCACTCAGCACACCATTTTGAGCATATTTTTCAACCTGCTTGCGATACTGTGCCTCTGAACTCTTTAGCGCATTGGCAATGATAATATTAAAGCCTTCCCTATCCAGAATGATGCTTGGTGTCATGTTCGGCTTGGCTGCTTGAACTTTTGCCTTGGCATAATCATGCAGTTCATGGATAAAGATAGAACCACTGTTGTCTTTATCTGCTGCGCCAGTTTCAATTCCCTCTACTAGATATTGCGTGTAAAGCGAAAGTGTTGAGCCTTCCTGCTCAAAAGATTGTTGAGTTGCACTGGAAGATGTCAGAACAACTCGCCCTTCTGCGCCTAGTTGCTGTCTGAGATTCACACCAACACTTTTTGCTCGCCAACCTTGGGCAAAAGCACCACTGTAGCAAGCATCTAAAATTAAAACTTGCCGTTTAGCGCGACAATTTTTTGATTCTTGTTGGATAAAATTTGCGTCTACAGAAGTAGATTTAAAATAATCTTTAACTGTATTTCGAGTTGTTAAATAGAGATGACCTTCATCATTAGTAATACCATGACCAGAAAAGAAGAATAATACTAAGTCATCTCTACTCGCTTCTTTAAACAGCTTTTCAATTGCCGTTCGCATAGCGATCGCATCAGGATTCAGCAGCCGTTCAACTTGCTCAAAACCTCCCAGGTTGGGGTTTTGCAAAACTCGCTCCATAGCTGCTACATCATTGAGTGCTGCTGAGAGAGAAGGGATACCTTCGCCGTACTGACTGACTCCAATTAGTAGTGCTATCTTCTTAGCCATTGCTGCGATCGCCTAAAAAAGTGAATCGTAGGTTCTTCTGTCATCTTCAGATCCAGAGTCGCGTTATACACACCGCAATATGCTACACAGTAAAATTCTACGATTTCGTATAAAAAAAAGATAGTCTACTTAAATTTGTATAAGTCCCTATTTCCGCATCTGGCTGACTAAATGAACGATTTCAGGTAATATCAATTTTTCCATACCTAATCGCACAGCGTTACTAGAACCAGGAAGAGAGAAGATTAATTTATTTTGGTAAACCCCAGCAACGGCGCGAGAAGCGATCGCACGGGAAGCAATTTCTTGATAACTTAAAAATCTAAATACCTCTCCGAATCCCGGTAGAGTTTTTTCTAATAATTTTTCAATAGCATCATAAGTGGTATCTCTGGGTGCAATACCTGTACCACCATTGAAAATTATTGCGTCTAAATTAGCATTTTGACCCAGCGATTCTATCTGTGCTTGAATCTGCGTTGGCTCATCTTTAATGATTGTGTAGGCTGCAATGCTATGATTTGCACCTAACAATAATTGCTTGATTAGTTGTCCACTTTTGTCTGTTTCTGGGGTGCGGGTGTCGCTGACGGTAACTATAGCGCAAGTTACTGTCATTGCTGCTGTATCTGGATGGGGTTTTTGCATCATCCGAGTTGAAATTTTGAATGAGTTTCACTGACAAAAAAGATGAAGAATGAAGGCTAAAGCGTTTATTTCAGACTTCACACTTTACACTTCATACTTCAGTCGGTTGCTTAAGATTTATTCAATCCCAAACCATTTTCTTCAGCATATCGCTCCATAAAGCGCATAAAGCGATCCCACTCGTCAGAAGATTTCATAATGTAAATAGCTTCTAAGGCTTCTGCTCTACCATTGATGAATTTTACCTTAACTTCGCGGGTAACTATTTCGCCTTCTTCGTCCAGCATATACATTCCGGTGACTTCATCTGTATTGCCTTGCTCTAAAATTGTGGGATTTGTAAAAATAAAGGTTGCTGTACCAGTATCACCAGTACGCGATCGCGTTAAACGTACATCTGGTACTACTGCTTCGTTAACACCTCTAGAAAACTGGATTTTTGCCATGATAAAAGAATTTAAAGTTTTGTGATCGTCGATTTAATATTCTCTCATCATTTAGAACTCAGTAGTCTATGAAGTCTGAAGTGTGAAGTCTGAAGTGTGGAGTCTGAAATTTTGTCCTTCTGGCTTCTACCTTTTGACTGTTGACCATTGACCAAGTTACCTTTCTAGTAATAAGGTTACAGGGCCGTCGTTTTCGATGGAAACTTGCATCATTGCGCCAAATTTGCCTGTTTCTACCCTTAAACCACTGGCGCGTAAATTGTTAACAAAGCTGTTGTATAAATCTTCTGCGGTTTGAGGCGGTGCGGAACGGTCAAAAGACGGACGGCGACCTTTGCGACAGTCACCATAAAGGGTAAATTGACTCACTACTAACAATTCACCGTTAATTTCTTGCACAGATTTTTGCCATCTGTCTCCACCTGCGTCATCGGGAAACAGACGCAATTCTAAGCATTTACGCGCCATCCAGTCGAGTTCTGCATCTGTGTCAGTATCAGCAATACCTACGAGTAAATTTAAGCCTCGGCCGATTTTGCCAATGATTTCACCGTTAACAGTGACTTGAGATGATTTCACTCGCTGGATGATAACGCGCATAAGTTAAAGTCAAAAGTTAAAAGTCAAAAGTCAAAAATATTCCTTTTTACTTTTTGAAGCCTTTACCACGACTGACGGAAGGTAGACAAATGCAGTTTTCTATTTGTGCTAGTAAAGTTTCGCGGTCGAGATTTTGACCAATTAGCACAAGCTGGTTTTTGGGTTCACCTTTCCACTCGTCATCATCTAAGGTGAAGCGTTTACCGCAGAGGTGGAAAATGTGGCGTTTGGGACTTTCATCAAACCACATTACACCCTTAGCGCGGAAAATGTTTGTGGGTAGTTGGTTATCGAGGAAATATTGGAATTTTCTGATAGAAAATGGCTTGTCGCTTTGGAAGGATATGGAGGTGAAGCCATCATTTTCTAAGTGGTCGGAATGATGGTGGTGATGATGGTCGTGGTCGTGGTGGTCATGACCGCAGGTTGAATGGTCATGGTCATGGTGGTCATGACCGCAGGTTGAATGGTCATGGTCGTGGTCGTGGTCGTGGTGGTCATGATCATGCTGATCATGCTCATCAACGGTGTCAAAATATTTGTCAGACTCAAATAATCCTACACTGAGAATTAAAGCCAATGGTATTTGCGATCGCTTGGTACGCAAAATTCTCGCACCTTCTTTGACTTCGTTGATTTTTCGCTCTAACTGGGTCAAAGTTGCTTCATCAACCAAATCTGTTTTATTCAACAAAATCACATCACCGTAAGCAATTTGGCTGTAAGCTGCTTGGGAGTTGAATAAATCTAAGCTGTAATTCGCTGCATCTACAACAGTAATAATCGAATCTAGGCGAGTTAAATCTCGCAGTTCTGTGCCTAAAAATGTTAAGGCAACTGGTAGCGGATCTGCTAGTCCGGTGGTTTCTACGACTAGATAATCTAGTTTTTCTTCCCGTTCTAATACTTTATAAACGGCATCAACTAAATCATTATTAATTGTGCAGCAGATACAACCGTTACTTAATTCCACCATATTGTTATTATCATCGGTGGCAATAATTAACTCGTTGTCAATGCCAATTTCACCAAACTCATTCACCAACACGGCAGTTTTTAAACCTTGTTGGTTTGTGAGAATATGATTTAGTAAGGTCGTTTTGCCGCTACCAAGAAATCCAGTAATAATTGTGACTGGTAAACCTTGTTTTGGCGCATCCATTGATTGAGATTCAGAATTCACTGCTGATTGCATAACGCGGTTATCAAACAAATCAAAAAAATAAAAAACTTCTCTAAGTTGCGGCTACCCGTTGGGATCGGGTGTAAGGAAATCAGGGTGTCGGGGTGTAGGTGTTTAAAATCATTACATCCTTATACGCCTTATCCAAATTCTTTTCACTCATATTTCTCTAACATTTACAAAGGGTAGCGCAGATAGTCCAGAAAACACTAGCATAGGGATGCTGGATAAACTTACCAGTTGTTTAACCCTATTATTGCGTATCCCTCTATTGCAGCATTACTCTGTTATGACCCTAACTGTTTACAATACCCTCACCCGTCGTCAAGAACCGTTTAAAACAGTCGAACCAGGCAAGGTTAAGATGTATTACTGCGGCGTGACGGTCTATGACTACTGTCATTTGGGTCATGCTAGAGCTTGCATTGTTTGGGATGTTGTGCGCCGCTATCTCCAGTTTATCGGTTATGAAGTGCGCTATGTGCAGAATTTTACTGATGTTGATGATAAGATTCTCAACCGCGCCCGACAAGAACACTCTTCAATGGAGGCTGTAGCTGAACGTTTCATTCAGGCTTATTTTGAAGATATGGCACGGCTGGGAATTAAAGAAGCTGATGAATATCCCCGCGCCACACATACAATGAATGGGATTCAGCGATTAATTCATGAGTTGGAAAATAAAGGTTTTGCTTACCCTTCTGATGGTGATGTTTACTATGCTGTGCGCCAGTTTGGTGAGTATGGTAAGCTTTCCGGTCGCAAGTTGGAAGATATGCAGGTTGGGGCGAGCGAGCGCGTTAATCTAGAAGACGCAGAATATCAAAAGAAAAAAGACCCCTTTGATTTTGCTTTGTGGAAAGCCGCCAAACCAGGCGAACCTGCTTGGGAATCACCTTGGGGTGCTGGTCGTCCGGGATGGCATATTGAATGCTCGGCGATGGTGCGCGATCGCTTGGGTGAGACAATAGATATTCATGCTGGTGGTGCTGACTTAATTTTCCCCCATCACGAAAACGAAATTGCTCAATCGGAAGCCGTCACAGGTAAGCCTTTAGCAACTTACTGGCTACACAACGGCATGGTCAAGGTGGATGGTGAGAAAATGTCCAAGTCTTTGGGCAACTTTACCACCATCCGCGACTTGCTTGATCGCAATGTAGATCCAATGGCAGTACGCTTGTTTGTCCTAATGGCGCAATATCGTAAGCCTATTGATTTTACCGATGATGCGATCGCTGCCGCTACCAACGGTTGGCACACCATCAAAGAAGGTTTACTGTTTGGTCATCAATACGGTAAACAACTAAATTGGGGAGTGGGGAGTGGGGAGTGGGGAGTGGAAAATCCCTCATTACTCCCTGAATTTGTGGAACGTTTCAAAGAAACTGTCAACGATGACTTTAACTTCCCTGGTGGGGTATCGGTGTTGTTTGAATTAGCCAAAGAACTCCGCCGTGAAGGAAATATCCTGGTTCATGAAGGCAAAACTGACACACCCGCCGATGAACTGCAAAAACAATGGCAAACACTCGTTACTTTAGCAGAGGTTTTAGGTTTAACCGCCCAGCCAGAAGCTGAAACTACTGTAAATGATGGTTTAAGTGATGCGGAAATTGAAGATTTAATTCAACAACGCCAAGCCGCGAGGAAAGCGCGGAATTTTGCCGAAGGCGATCGCATTCGCAATGAATTACAAGCCAAAGGTGTTACCTTAATTGATAGTCCTGAAGGTACGCGCTGGCATAGAAGTTAATTTGAGTGCTGAGTGCTGAGTGCTGAGTGCTGAGTGCTGAGTGCTGCGTAGGAACTAGTGATCATCGATGCTTAGATTGCTATACCAAGCCAAAAAAGTAGAGACGTTGTATACAACGTCTCTAATGACAATAGTTTTCATGATTAAGGTTTTTAATGGGAAAAACCCTTACACCCAGTCTCAACCAACAATTAATCAGCGCAACGAACTAATTAGATAGCAATCTATCTAGTAATTGTCACACATAATTCAATTCTGAATTCTGACTCCTGAATTCTGTTTAATAAATCAAATATTATTACTGTATTTCAGCTTTTGTAAACTTCACATTGCAATTTTTTGAGGAAAAAAACTCAAATACAAAAGCTGTTATTTTGGTAAACTTTCATCACCAAAAACTTAGGTTTCTGTGTAATGTTATGTTTCCATGACATTACTTACCAAGCAATTTTCTCTTGAATTTCCCAATTTCTTAATGAATTGCTGGTTTCTGGATTATTGCACTAAATTTAACTTTGAGACTGTGAGGTCAGAGCAGTCTTGAAAAAGCTGGTCAGGTCTGATAATTTACATCGATTAGGGTAAAAGTTACAGGATATAAATTAGTATCAAATACAACCAATTTTGTTAAAAAACATAAAATTTTTCTGGCTGGCGAGAAAAGCAGAGTATATTACAGACCTTGCCTAATATCTGGTTAGTTGATAGCTAATATAGAATAAAAAAACTCATAAAAAAACGAAATTGTCAATTACAAAATCAGGAAATTTACCTTTCAATTATTATGTGGTCTGAATTAAAAAAAGCGATCGCTAGTTTTCATATTCCGGCTGATTGGATTGGGATCAGAGCCGTCAGAGAAACAGCTGCAAACCGTTATGTCCGGGATGGTATACCCCAAGCTAACGGTAAATCTACCACCGAGGGAGCCATGATCGAAGTTTTGGTGAATGGCTGTCTGGGTTATGCGGCTACCAACTCATTAGAGCTAGAATCTTTAGAATCGGCGGCGCAAATCGCCTATAAACAAGCACTCGCCGCTAGTAAATGGTGGATATATCCGTTTAAAGAAACCGAACGTCCCAAGGTTGTTGGTGAATACAATTCGCCACTGTTGGAACCCTTAGACACGCTGAGTCCCGGAGAAATTAATGATTTATTGGTGCGGATGTGCCGGACGCTAAAAGTACACGACAAAATTGTGCAAACCACAGCCAGCATTAGCACAAGCGAGCGAGAAAGCTGGTTTGTCAGCAGCAATGGTTCAGAAGTATATCAAAAGTTTATCTCCTTGGGAACCCATTATGGTGCGATCGCTCAAGACGGCGCAATTGTCCAACAGCGTACAAACAACGGTTGGCAGGCACACTGTTATCAAGGTGGATGGGAAGTTTTAAGACAGGAACATTTATGGCAACGGGTACAGCAAGTAGGAGAACAAGCCCTAGAACTGTTAACCGCCGAAGAATGCCCTAATACCTGCACCAACTTGGTTTTAGCCCCAGACCAAATGATGCTGCAAATTCATGAAAGTGTCGGACATCCCCTAGAAATCGACCGAATTTTAGGCGATGAGCGCAACTATGCTGGCGGTAGCTTTGTCTCCACCCAAGATTTTGGTCAGCTAGTCTACGGTTCGCCATTAATGAACATTACCTTTGACCCCACAGTGCCGGGTGAGTATGCCAGCTATGGTTTTGATGATACTGGCGCAGTCGCCACAAGGGAATTTTTGATTAAAGAAGGCGTATTACAAAGGGGTTTAGGCAGTTTAGAAAGTCAAGCGAGAGCCGGAGTTCCTGGGGTGGCTTGCGCTCGTGCTTGTTCCTGGAATCGACCAGCAATTGACCGCATGGCAAACTTAAACCTAGAACCAGGAAACGCCACATTTCCAGAAATCATCAGCGACATAGAACATGGCGTTTACATGGAATCAAATCGTTCTTGGTCAATTGACGATCGCCGTTATAAATTCCAATTTGGCTGTGAATATGCCAAATTAATTGAAAATGGCCAACTCACCAAAACCCTCCGCAACCCCAACTATCGCGCCACAACCCCAGAATTTTGGCACAGCTTAATCAAAATCGGCAATCAAGATAGCTGGCAAATGTACGGCACTCCATACTGTGGTAAAGGCGAACCAAATCAAGCAATTTGGGTAGGACATGGTTCACCCGTTTGTGTATTTGCTAATGTTGAAGTCTTTGGGGGAGGGAGTTGAAGAAGTCAAAAGTCAAAAGTCAAAAGTCACAAATGTGGCTTTTGTAGCTTTATTCCGAATTACGAATTAATAATCTACCAATGAAACAAGAATTAACTGCTTTAGAATCTAGCTTTAATCAGTTGTTAGAAACTCTGCTCATCAAAAAATTAGAGCATGAGGAATTTACCCTGAAACTCAGCAGTGAACAAAGTCAATTTACGCGGTTTAATCATGCGAAAGTTAGACAAACTGGCTGTGTAGCTGATGGGTCAATTGAACTAACTTTAATGGCAGAACAACGCAGTAGTTCTAGACAGTTTCCCTTTACCGGAAATTCGGAAAAAGATTGGCAAAAAGCACATCAAGCCTTACAAGAATTACGCGATGAAATAACTATCTTACCAATTGACCCTTATTTAGTTTTGCCTTCAGGCAATAATACAAGTCGGGAAGTTCATCATAGTAATGTATTAGCGCAAGAAGATGTAGTTTCTAGCATCTTAGCAGAAGTCACAGAACTCGATTTTACAGGCATTTATGCGGGTGGAATAGTAATTAAAGCTTATGGTGATTCTAGCGGACAAAAACATTGGTTTGCGACTGATACTTTCACACTAGATTATTCATTGTTTATCAGTTCGGGTAAAGCTGTTAAAGGTACATTTGCTGGTAATAATTGGGATGTAGCAAGTTACGCCGCAAAAATCAACGAAGCCAAAAAACAACTTAATTTGCTGTCGCATCCAGCTAAGGAATTACCTAGAGGTCAGTATAAAACTTATTTTGCACCTGCGGCTGTGGCTGATTTATTACAGATGCTATCTTGGGGTGCTGTCAGTGAAGCAGATATCCAACAAGGGAATAGTGCTTTAGCTGCTTTATCTCGTAAAGAAAAACAGTTATCTGCCAAATTTAGCTTAAAAGAAAACTTTCAATTAGGCTTAGTACCGCGCTTTAATGAACTAGGTGAAATGGCAGCACCAGAGTTAGCGATAATTGAAAATGGCTTATTAGTAAATAGCTTAGTTAACTCGCGGACTGCCAAAGAATATCAGAAAACTGCTAATGGTGCTAACAGTTCCGAAACCTTACGCACGCCAGAAATCAGCCCAGGAAATTTAAGGTTTGAGCAGATTTTATCTAACTTAGATACAGGGTTATATGTCTCGAATTTACATTATTTAAATTGGAGCGATCGCCCCACAGGTAGAATTACAGGTATGACCCGTTACGCTTGTTTTTGGGTGGAAAACGGCGAAATCGTTGCACCTATTGAAAATCTCCGCTTTGACGACAGCCTCTATAGGTTTTGGGGAGAAAATTTGGTTGATTTCACTAATTTTCAAGAATTTATTCCCGAAGTTGACACTTATGAAAACCGTAAATTAGGCGGTAGTTTAGTGCCTGGGATGTTAGTCAATGATTTTACCTACACTTTGTAGATTAATCATTTGTGAATCTCTCAGCGTTTAGGGCTTATCGTCTTTCTTAGTCTGCTGAGGTACAAATTTATCTGCATCTATCTTCGTCCATCTGCGGTTAATTATTCTTGCTTGTACTTCACTAGAATAAGAAACGCTATATGTATCAACTCTCTCAAACTCTTATAAATTCTTGTCTTCACCTTTATTCACATATTAAACATGACTACTATCGTGGACAAAATTTAGCCCAAAAGCTGTTTAACTGATACTTGAATGTCAGGAAATGCTAATGGCGTAATTGTTCCTTCCGCAATAGTTTCTACTGAAGTATACTGACCGTTTTGGGGATAGCGAAAAACAATTATTTCCTTGGTTGACAAGCTTAAAATCCAATATTCTGGAATATTAGCATCTGCATAAAGTGATGTTTTCAGTTCCAAGTCTTTCTTTAAACTAGTATGAGCGACTTCTATAATAAAAAAAATATCATCCGGTGCAGGATGGCGATCGCTATAGTTAGACTCTGGTAATCGCACAATTGCAATATCCGGTTCAGGTTCTGAGTTAGATAAGGTAATTGGGCCGTTGAAACGGATATCAGCTTGACCTGTCAATAAGTTTTCTAAGTATTTCGCCCCTCTTTTGGCAGTACTATAATGAATTGGTGTTTCTGGACTCATTTCAACAATTTCACCCGCCAGTAACTCCACATGGCGATCGCGCAGAATTCCTGCTTGAATCATACAATGGTAATCATCAACAGACCATTTAGCCAGCGTCTTCATTTCAGAATTTTACTCTGTTGTCATACTTGAGTCTATTGTAGATTTTATCAACAAACATATCCCCGACTTCTTCAATAAATCAGGGATATGAGCCTTTTGATAGCTGGAATCATACAACAAAATTAAATTTTTAAAATCAGCGTTAAACTATGAAATTATTCATTGACAAAATAAATTCAGAAATCGGCACAATTTTAATTGTGACTGATGGTGAAAAACTCTGCGCTTTGGACTTTGCAGATTATGAATCAAGAATGCTGAAGTTGCTGCAAAAGCGTTATGGGAACTTTAAGTTTGAATATATCAAAAATCCCCAAGGTATTAGTAATAAAATTCAAGCATATTTTACAGGACAGCGCACCAGTTTAAATAATATTACCCTCAACACTGGTGGGACTGTGTTTCAGCAGCAAGTGTGGCTTGCATTGCTAACGATTCCTTGGGGTACAACTATTGCTTATGCGGAGTTAGCCGCAAGAATTGGTAAGCCGACAGCCTATCGCGCTGTTGGGATGGCGAATTCACTTAATCCCATTGCCATTGTGCTTCCTTGTCATCGAGTTGTGGGGGCGAATGCTGCACTTACTGGTTATGCAGGAGGTTTAGAACGCAAGCGTTGGTTGCTGCATCATGAAGGCGTGAAATTGATTTAGCGTAACCTAAGATAGATGCGGAGAATCTCTAGTTTATGAGAAATATGACAACACATATAAATCTGACAACAAAATAATTAGGTAAGTATTAGTAGTGGGAAAAAAGCAGTATAAAAATGCCTGGAAACGAGAAATAAACGATATTGTCCGTGGTATTTGTGGAGGTTTTTTATTTGGGATTCCACTAATATATACAATGGAAGTATGGTGGATTGGTTCATTAGCAAAACCAAGATTAATTGCAATAGCGATCGCCTTAATGTTTATTGTAGTTTTTTTACTCAACTATACAGAGGGATTTCGGAAACGCCGAAATACTTGGCGACTGGATGAAGCTGCAATAGATACTATAGAAGCAATGGCGATTGGATTTGTGTGTGCGGCATTTATGTTGTGGTTATTGCAAGAAATTACCCCAGCAACATCCTTAAAAGAATCATTGGGAAAAGTGGTCTATGAAGGATTACCATTTACTCTCGGTGTAGCTTTAGCTAACCAATTTCTCCAAGAAGGTAATCAAAATAATTCAACATTAGCCACTCATAAAAATAATTTACACGCCACATTAGCCGACTTAGGTGCAACTGTGATTGGTGCAACTGTGATTGCTTTTAACATTGCACCAACCGACGAAGTTCCTATGTTAGCGGCGGCTATTTCTCCGCCTTGGTTATGGGTGTTAATGGCTGCGTCTTTAGTAATTTCCTACGCTATTGTCTTTCAAGCTGGTTTTTCCGACCAAAAAAAACGTAGACAGCAAAAAGGAATTTTTCAACGCCCATTGAGTGAAACTACCATATCTTATTTAGTATCTTTGCTGGCTAGTGGCGCAATGTTATTTTTCTTTCAAAAGCTCACTTTATCAGACACTTGGATGATGTGGCTAGAACATACTTTAGTTTTGGGATTACCTGCGACTATTGGCGGCGCGGCAGGTAGGTTAGCAATATGATGGAAACAGAATCACAATCAGAACGCTCTTTAGCTGAGTGGATCACATTTGGAATAGCTTTATCTATTCTGGGAGTTGTGATTAGTTTAGTCGGATATATATGGCTGAATGAAAAAAATCAGCCTCCTATTTTGTCAGTCAATCAAAAATCAGCAATTAGAGAAATTGATGGGAAATTTTATGTTCCCTTTGAAATAGTTAATACGGGTGGTGAAACTGCTGAATCAGTGCAGATTATTGCTGAGTTAAAATTTGCTGATCAAGTGGTGGAAAATGGAGAGCAACAAATTGATTTTTTATCTGATGGCGAGAAGGAAGAAGGTGCATTTATTTTTAGCAAAAATCCCAGTCAAGGACAATTAAATGTCCGGGTTGCCAGCTATAAATTACCATAATTTAGGTGTAATACCATTTCACGAAATTACTGATAGAAATCGCTTCCTCTGCAACTCTGCTTCTGGTCGCCGAGCGAAGTCGAGGCGCTACTTGCATATCCGTATCATTTTTAAAGTGAAATGGTATAAGGCTTTAGGAGTCAGAATATTTTAGGAATTACGGATGAAAACAAAAAAGCAACAGTTTAGGAAAGGGTGTAAGGGTATAGGGGTGTATGTATCCAAAACCCTTATATCCCTTCACTCAATTTCTTCATACTAAGTTGCTGTCAGAAATAGTATTTCCTAATCCCCACTGCCTACTCCCTACTCCCACTCAAGATTATTATCTTTGATTTGCAATTTGCGGTGGCGGTAAGATGACTTTTTTCGCTAAACCCAAACTTTTTAAAGCTTTAATACTCCACCAAGTGATGTCAATTTCCCACCACTGAAATCCAGATTTGGCAACATGGGGAAAAGTATGATGGTTGTTGTGCCAGCCTTCGCCATAAGTTAGGATTGATACCCACCACAAGTTACGCGCACCATCATTCGCGTCAAAGGTGCGATAACCCCACAAATGTGATGCAGAATTAACAAACCAAGTGGAGTGCCACAATAATACTGCTCGCACAAACATTCCGTAGATTACGAAAGACCAACCGCCTAGAGCGTATAAGAATAATCCCAAGGGAATTTGCAACAATAAAAAGTAGCGATCTAGCCAACGATAGAAAGGTTGTCTTTCTAAATCTGGGGCATATTTTTTATAAGTTTCATAGTCAAAAAACTCTGGGCGGGGATACATAATCCATAGTATGTGGCTCCACCAAAATCCTCGCTGGGCAGAGTAGGGATCTAAGTTAATATCTTCTGTATGGGCATGGTGCTGGCGATGTCCACCAATCCAAAAAATTGGCCCGCCTTGAAGTGCTAAGGCTCCGATAATGGCGATCGCATATTCTAACCATTTGGGTACTTGGAAACTCCGATGGCTTAATAGTCGATGATATCCTAAACAGATGCCAATACTCCCGAACAGCCAATGGAGAAACACTAGCAATCCTAGCGCCGACCAAGAAAAAAACCAAGGAGCCAACATAGCTAAGGCGTGAATAGTTGCAAAAAAAGCCACATTCACCCATCTGAGGCGAGGTGAATTTCGTGTCTCAGAAGCAACCGCCAGATATTTTGCAGTCATAAACATTTCCGTTGATGGATCATGAAGTGATTTGCTGGAATTTGGGTAAACTTTCCCAAGAAATTTCCCCCTTCTGTAAACTAGTTCGTTACAGTGAACTTAAGCAAGTACCACTTACATTAGGCATCGTAACAACTATTGGTTTTTTATGCAAGTGCCACTTGCATTATTTCTTATGGCATCTCAATCAATCTCAGCCCGTCAACGTTTGATCCAAGCAGCACTAGAATTATTTACTACACAAGGAGTTAGTAGTACTACTACTCGCCAAATTGCCGAAAAAGCTGGAGTCAATGAAGTGACGTTGTTTCGCCATTTTGGTAATAAACACGGGCTGCTTTTAGCAGTATTAGAAGAATCAGCAGCATTTAAGGATTTGGGAGAGTCTTTAGTCAAACGGGCTACTCCTCCGGGTAACGTTTATCAAGCCCTGAAAGATTATGCAAGTGATAGCTTACATACATTAGAAAGAGTCCCAGAGTTTGTGCGGTCAGTGGTGGGTGAAGCCGACCAATTTCCTGCTGAAAATCGCCGTGCTTTGGGGAGAGGATTAACAGAAGCTAACCGCTATGTAGCGCAGTATTTAGCTACTGTCATCCAACAGGGAGACATCAACACCTATCTGCCGGCAGAAAAATTAGCCAGCTTGCTGAATGGCATGATTTTGGGATATGCGGTGATTGAATTCACAAGCGAATTTCATGAATTATGGGAAGATCGAAATGATTTTTTAGAGAATTTAGTGGAGTTGTTTTTACATGGAGCGATGTCTACTGTTCCCCAATTAACAAAAGAAGCGGTAATTATCAAAGAAGTGGCTGATTTGCCTGCGATTTTAGTGCATAAAATTCTGCAAAACTCCAGAAAATCGGGAATACAAGATTATGCTTTAGCATACCTGTTATTTGGTGCTGGTTTATCTGCTGCTGAGATAATTTACTTGCAGCGATCGCACCAAATTTCCGATACTCAAGGACTAATATTGCAAATCACCACCCCAACCTTACCCCGCCAAGTTCCTGTGAACCAGTGGATTTTGGGTAAACACTACGGTTCCTATACCAACAATCCTTTAATTAAATGGCTGAAAAGTCGCAAAGATCATCATCCAGCAATCTTTATTGACAATGTAGGTAATTCTCTTTCTGAGTCAGAATTACTGCAACGTTGGGAGATTTGGACTCAAGGATTGTTAACACCCCAAGGTAAACCACCAGAAATTGCTCAAGCACAACAAACATGGTGTGTAGAAATGTTAATGCGAGGTGTGAGTTTAGATGATTTGACTATTCTAACAGGCTGCGATCGCTCTCAATTACAGCCTTACGCCCGCCGCGCTAAAGAAAAAGCAGCCTTAGAAGCAGCAATTCGTTTAGATCATAAGCCAGCATAATGAAAGTGCTGAGTGCTGAGTGCTGAGTAAAAAGACTAGTACAAATTCATGAATCAGAAAATCAGCAAAATCTTCCAGCAGTCGGGGGTCATTCCTTATAGAGTGCAGAACGGCACCATTGAAATCTTATTAATTACAACCCGCGATCGCAATAACTGGGTAATTCCCAAGGGCGGAATTGCCAAAGGTATGAGTCCGCCTGCTTCCGCCGCCAAAGAAGCTTGGGAAGAAGCCGGGATCATTGGACAAGTAGATGTCAACGCCGTAGGTAGTTACAGATACCGCAAACGCGGCAAAATCTACCGAGTGCAGATGTATTTATTGTTAGTTGAAATGCTGAGTGAAGATTATCCCGAAGCTGGGCAGAGACAGCGAGAATGGTTAGATGTGAACATCGCCATTCAAATGGTGAAACAAAATTCCCTCAAAAAAATTTTGCATCAATTTCTCCAATTTCAATCCAACTCTTGTCTAGCATTTGTCAACACACAAACTTCAGCCTAAAGGCAAGACATAAAGCAATGATTCCATCAAGGTAAAATTCCGAATTTATCTGTGAAATCAATCCAAAATCCAAAATCTAAAATCTAAAATTGTCCGACGCTTTTTTGATACGATAAAAATTCTGACTCGTTATACAACGATTGAAATATGAGCAAAGGCACCCTGTTTGATAAAGTTTGGGACTTACACACCGTTGGTACACTTCCTTCAGGGCTGACACAACTATTTATCGGCCTGCATCTAATTCATGAAGTCACTAGTCCCCAAGCCTTTGCGATGTTGCGCGAACGAGGTCTGGAGGTACTGTTTCCCCAGCGCACAGTAGCGACAGTAGATCACATCGTACCTACGGATAATCAGGCGCGTCCTTTTGCTGACAGTGTAGCAGAAGCAATGATTCAAGCCTTAGAACAGAACTGTCAAGAAAATAATTTAACTTTTTATAATATTGGTTCCGGCAATCAAGGTATAGTCCATGTGATTGCCCCAGAGTTAGGATTAACCCAGCCAGGAATGACGATCGCTTGTGGAGATAGCCACACATCGAGTCATGGTGCTTTCGGTGCGATCGCCTTTGGGATTGGGACAAGTCAAGTCCGCGATGTTCTCGCCTCCCAAACCCTAGCCCTCGCTAAACTCAAAGTCCGCAAAATAGAAGTGAACGGCACTCTCAACCCCGGTGTCTACGCCAAAGATGTAATTTTGCATATTATCCGTACCCTGGGCGTGAAAGGTGGTGTTGGTTACGCTTATGAATTTGCCGGGACTACCTTTGCAGCCATGAACATGGAAGAACGGATGACCGTCTGTAATATGGCTATTGAAGGTGGGGCGAGATGCGGTTACGTCAATCCCGATCAAGTCACCTACGATTATCTCCAAGATAGAGACTTTGCCCCCAAAGGTGCAGACTGGGATCAAGCAGTAACTTGGTGGGAATCCATCAAGAGTGATGCTGATGCCGAATATGATGATGTCGTGGTGTTTGATGCAGCCGAGATTTCACCGACAGTTACTTGGGGAATCACCCCCGGTCAAGGAATCGGCATTAATCAATTCATCCCCAAACCCGAAGAACTGGCGGAAGAAGACCGTTTTATTGCCGAAGAAGCTTATCGCTACATGGATTTATTACCCGGTCAAGCAATCAAAGGCACAAAAATCGATGTCTGCTTTATTGGTAGCTGCACCAACGGTAGACTCAGCGATTTGCGAGAAGCTGCCAAAATTGCCCAAGGTCGTCGCGTGGCTGAAGGAGTCAAAGCCTTTGTTGTCCCCGGTTCCGAACGAGTCAAGCAAGCCGCCGAAGCCGAAGGGTTAGACAAAATCTTTGCCGCCGCAGGTTTTGAATGGCGGGAACCAGGATGTTCGATGTGTCTGGCGATGAACCCCGACAAACTCCAAGGTAGACAAATCAGTGCTTCTTCTTCTAACCGCAACTTTAAAGGTAGGCAAGGTTCTGCTTCTGGGCGCACATTACTGATGAGTCCGGCGATGGTGGCGACTGCGGCTATTAAGGGCGAAGTTGCTGACGTGCGCGACTTGCTGTAGGAGAAGGCAGAAGGCAGGAGGTAAAATGTTCATACTTCGCGTTTACCTCTGCGTTTACAAACCAAATCTTTTTTATCTCGCGCAAAGGCGCAAAGGCGCAAAGAAAATTATGGGAAGTGAAATTAAACAAGTATCTGGGCAGGCTGTACCTTTAGTTGGTAATGACATTGATACAGACCGGATTATTCCTGCTCGTTTTTTAAAGGCGATTACCTTTGATGGTTTGGGTGAAAATGCGTTTATTGATGACCGCACCGCTTTAAAGGGTGAACATCCCTTTGACCAGCCCCAGTATCAAGGCGCAAATGTGTTGATTGTGAATCGTAACTTTGGCTGTGGTTCATCGCGGGAACATGCGCCACAAGCGATCGCTAAATGGGGTATTAAAGTTTTAATTGGTGAAAGTTTTGCCGAAATTTTCTTGGGTAATTGTGTGGCGATTGGTGTACCTTGTGTAACTGCGGATGGGGCAACAGTCAAACAATTACAAGAACTAGTCACAGCAAATCCCCAAGCCACAGTAACAATAAATTTAGAAACCTTACAAGTGCAGATTGGTGACTTTACAGCCCCAGTTTTCATCGGTGAAGGTTCTAGAAATATGTTCGTTTCTGGTAGTTGGGATGCTTGTGGTCAGTTAGTTGCTAACGCTGATAAAATTCGCTCTACGGCTGCGAAATTGCCTTATGTCGGTTGGGGTAAGTTGGCTGTATAACAGAAGAGATAAGGGAGACAAGGAAGAAATAGTATTCCTACTCCCCACCTCACAACCGTCTTGGTTTATGACTTTAGTCACCTTATAATCACGACTTTTTTCACATCCGAATTTCTGCGGAGTTTTCTAAACTGAAGATGAAAGTTCATCAGCAATCTTATTGAGGAGTCAAAAATAATTTATACCTAAGTAGCTGGTATAAATACTTCACTCATGGGTGTAATTTACAAATTCTTCAATCAGGCTGTAGATAACTCAACAAAAAGAAACTTCAGGAGATATCAAGATGATGATGAAACGTATTCTTGCTGGAGCTTTACTAGCTTTACCACTTTCAATATTTGCTGTCGAAAACCAAGCATCAGCAGCACCGGTGATTATCAAACGTGATAACTACCGAACTGTTGTTGTACGTAAACCTGCTGCACGTAAACCTGTTGTTGTCCGCAAAGTTGTTCGCCAGCGATGGGTTCCAGCACACTGGGAAAGAACACCACGCGGTCGGCGTTGGGTGACTGGCCGCTACGAAAGATATTAATTCAGGACTTACGCAAAATCATGAAAAAACGAACCACAAAGGGCGCAAAGGACACGAAGTGAAGAGGATTTAAGAGGGTTCTTGCGTAAGTCCTATAATTAATTGTTTGTGATTACAGCTGTAATAAAGTTGGATAATAGCAAATATAAACTGGGTGCAAATACCATAATTAGATAGAACAATAAGCAATTGCTGAAATAGTTGGTTTTTAAAGATTTAGACTAACAAATCCTGGGGATATGTTGGTCTAATTTCTTGCATATATTAATCCAAAAAATAAATTATCTAATTTGTTTACCTAAGCAGAGTACTATCCCCTTTGTCCCCCTTGTCCCTAAATAATGGAATGTTTTTAATTGAAAATCACTTGCTAGTAGTGGGTAGGATGTGGTAATTAGTCTTGTGGGACTGAAAAAACTCGCTATCTGACAACCAAACACCTGACTCATTTTATGGCTCGATGGATATTACCAGTGTCAGGACTTAAAAATAGATAGAGCGATCGCTTAACTGAGACTTGATACCAAAAATTCACAATCCACTAATGCTATACAGAAGATTTGGACGCACAGAATTACAGATGCCGGTTTTTTCTTGCGGCGGCATGAGATATCAGTTCAAATGGCAAGATGTTTCTTGGTCAGATATTCCTTCAGATAACCAGAAAAATCTTGAAGCCACAATTCATAGAGCCATCGAACTCGGTATTAATCACATTGAAACTGCTCGTGGTTATGGTAGCTCAGAAATGCAATTGGGTAAAATTCTGCCCAAGTTTCCGCGCGAACAATTAATTGTCCAAACCAAAGTTTCACCCGTTGCTGATGCCAAAGAATTCCGCAAAACATTTGAACAATCACTCAAGTATCTTCAGTTAGATTATGTAGACTTATTTAGTTTGCATGGTATTAATGATGCGGAATTACTAGAATATAGCGTCCGTCCTGGCGGTTGTTTGGATGTAGCCAGACAATTACAAGCTGAAGGCAAAGTCAGATTTATTGGCTTTTCTACCCACGGTGCTACAGATTTAATTGTGCAGGCAATTAATACCAATCAATTTGATTATGTAAATCTGCATTGGTACTACATTAATCAATGGAATTGGCCTGCTATTTTAGCTGCTACTCGCCTGGATATGGGTGTGTTTATTATTAGTCCTTCGGATAAAGGAGGGAAGTTATATAACCCACCAAAAAAATTAGTGAATCTTTGTGCGCCGTTGAGTCCGATGGTGTTTAATGATTTATTTTGTTTGAGTCATTCTCAGGTGCATACCTTGAGTATCGGTGCAGCCAAACCCCAAGATTTTGATGAACACCTGAAGACATTAGCGTTATTAGATGAATCTTCCGAAATTTTACCGCCAATTTTAGCGAGACTAGAAGAAGAAGCGATCGCCACTCTCGGCGAAGATTGGGTAAAAAATTGGCATCTTAACTTACCAACCTGGGAACACACTCCCGGCGGTATCAATATCCCAATGATTTTATTGTTATGGAATTTAGCCAATGCCTACGACTTGGTAGACTATGCCAAAACCCGTTACAACCTCATGGGTAATGCTAGTCATTGGTTTCCTGGGAACAAAGCAGATAAACTCAACGAAGTAGATTTACGCCAATGTCTTGTCCTGAGTCCCCAAGCTCAGAAAATTCCCCAAATTTTGGCAAAAGCCCATGAAATGTTGGGTGGAGAAGAAGTGAAGCGATTGTCTCAATCGTAAATACTAGGGAGTAGGGAGTAGGGAGTGGCTGACTGGTGTAGGTTTTTTACGTTATGCCCCAAAAACCTTGATTTAGGGTGTAGGGGTGTAAGGGGGTGGAACTCTGATTAAATCGTGATTTTTAGAGTCGCTACTCATCACTCTGTTAAAAACCTATACTTGTGAGGAGTGGGGAGTAGAGGCTAGGGACTAATGCAACAACTTAACCTGTAACCTGTCACCTCTAGCCACTAACCTCTACTCAGATTCTTTCTTCGCCTCTGCTTTATCAATCATTGGCACAACTAACACTTTATCTACCCGATTACCGTCCATATCCATCACCTCAACCCGCATTCCTTCCCATTCAAAATGATCGGCGGCGGAGGGGATGCGGCCTAAATGGGTGATGACAAAGCCCCCCAAGGTTTGATAGCTACCGCGTTCGTCATCCCATTCTTCCATCTCGAATAGTTCAAAAAACTTTTCTACGGGTAACATACCGTCCAACAGCCAAGAACCATCTTCTCTCTGTACATATTGGGGTTCGTCTTCGTCGAGATCGGCGGGAACATCACCGACAATTTCGCTCATAATGTCGTTAAGGGTGACTAATCCTTGAATTACGCCGTATTCATCCACCACAATGGCCATGTGGGTGATAGTTTGCTTGAATAATTCCAACACTTTCAAGCCACGGGTGCTTTCGGGGACAAATACAGGTTGACGCAAACCCACTGTCAAATCTAAAGCTTCATTCCGAAAACTGCGAGCGAGTAAATCGGTGACAGGGATGATCCCCAGGACATTATCAAGCCCTCCCTGACAAACTGGATACCGGGAATAACCATTTTCAGTCATTTTCTGGCGGTTTTCTTCGGCGGTGTCTTCTAAGTCTAGCCAGATGATATCAGGGCGGGGTGTCATAAAAGAACTGACAGGGCGATCGCCTAAACGAAACACCCGTTCTACCATATCTTGTTCTGCTTCTTCAAAGGTTCCCGCTTCTGTACCTTGTTCAATCAAGATTTTAATTTCTTCTTCAGTTACCTGCGGTTCTTCTGAAGGGGTGATTCCTAAAATTCGCAACACCAATTCTGTAGAAGCACTCAATAAATGCACTGCTGGGGAAGCGATCGCTGCTAAAGCCCGCATTGGGATCGCCACAAACGCTGCTATTCTTTCTGGGTTATTTAATGCCAAACGCTTCGGCACTAATTCCCCGATGATCAAAGATAAATACGTAATAATTAAAACGACTATCCCAAAAGATACTGGTTCGCTGTAAGGAGCTAACAAGGGGATCAGTTTTACATATACTGCCAAGCGGTTAGCAATTGTCGCTCCCCCAAAAGCACCAGTCAGAATACCGATGAGGGAAATTCCGACTTGAACGGTAGATAAGAAATTATTGGGAGATTCTGCTAGTTTCAATGCTGCTCTGGCGTTAGCATCTCCTTGATTAGCAAGCTGCTGAAGCCTGACCTTCCGCGCTGAGACAACAGCCATCTCCGACATCGAGAAGATCCCGTTGGCAATAATTAGTACCAAAATGATTAAAATTTCAGAAGTGATGGAGGACATGTTTGGATTTGCCGCAATAGGGAGCGAACTATGCTTAACCCCTAGTATCTAGTATTAAACGTTATTCAAGTTCTGAGATGTGTGCTTTTACCAAAAAAGGCAAAAGACTCCAGAATAAAATCTAGACTCGGAGGTAGAAGGTTAAAGTACTACTAATCGCAGAATTTAACCTTGGAAAATGTCTAAATTCTCTGACTATAGGCATATACTTCATACTTTATACTTCATATTTCATACTTCCTCATTCTTCCATAGAAGTAATGAGTGGAGTGTCAACCCATTTAAAATAGTGAACATAAACTACCTATAGATTTTCTTATCACTGAAGACTTCCACCTCTAGTAGAACTTATGGCATTTTCTTCGATTGTGCGTGCCTTGGCGCGATCGCCACTCACCACAGAACTACTTTCTAAGCTCAATCGTCAACAAGATTTACGCTTAAATGGTATTCCCCGTCTACCCAAGGGCTTGGTAGCATCGGCATTAGCACAAAATTCAGGAAGGAATTTATTTGTCGTCTGTGCGACCCTAGAAGAAGCCGGACGCGCCTACGCTCAATTAGAGGCGATGGGCTGGTCAACAGTACATTTTTATCCAACTTCCGAAGCCTCACCTTACGAGCCTTTTGACCCCGAAACGGAAATGACCTGGGGACAAATGCAGGTTTTGGCGGATTTGGTGAAGGGTCAGTCATCAGTTATCAGTCAACAGTTATCAGTTAACAGTCAACAGTCATCAGTTAATGGTCAAAATAAGACGATAGCGGTGGTTGCTACTACAGGGGCGTTACAGCCGCATTTGCCGCCGCCAGAGGCTTTTACACCTCTAAGCCTGACCTTGACTAAAGGCATGGAATTTGACCTGAATACTTTCAGTACCAAAATTACTACCTTGGGTTACGAGCGAGTACCTTTAGTAGAAACAGAAGGTCAATGGAGTCGGCGCGGTGATATTGTCGATGTTTTCCCGGTTTCTTCAGAATTGCCAGTGCGCTTGGAATGGTTTGGCGACGAAATTGAGCAAATCAGAGAATTTGACCCGTCAACCCAGCGTTCCGCCCTTGACAAAATAGCTCAGGTTGTGCTGACACCGACTAGTTTCACTCCCATAATTTTGGACGCACTTAAAGATAGTGCTGAGTTCCAAGTGCTAAGTGCTGAGTTGAAAAATGAATCGGAACTTACAACGGAAGAATCGGGAGTTTTAGAAGGTAGCAGGCGGTTTTTGGGGTTGGCTTTTGATAAACCAGCATCGGTTTTAGATTATCTGCCTGAAAATACTTTAATTGCCATTGACGAACCAGAACAGTGTCACGCCCATAGCGATCGCTGGGTGGAAAATGCTGAGGAACAATGGTCGCTGGGGACTGGGGAATTAGATTTGGGTTCTCTGCAATTGCCGAAAATTCATCGGTCATTTGATGATTGTCTAACTGAACTTACCCAATTTCCCACTGTTTATTTATCGGAAATCGCCGAGGAAAACAACGGGATTAATTTAGCCAGCCGTTCTGTACCTGTGACACCCCATCAGTTTGGCAAGCTGGCGGAAACATTACGCCAAGAACGCGATCGCAATTTCTCAATTTGGCTAATTTCTGCCCAACCTTCCCGTTCTGTCTCTCTATTACAAGAACACGACTGTCCGGCGCAATTTATCCCCAACCCGCGCGACTACCAAGCCATTGAAAAGCTACAAATCAACCATACCCCAGTCGCCTTAAAATACTCTGGTTTGGCGGAACTGGAAGGATTTATTCTGCCAACTTTCCGTTTAGTCGTGGTCACAGACCGGGAATTTTACGGTCAGCATTCCCTCGCCACGCCAGGATATATCCGCAAACGTCGGAAGGCGGCTTCCAAGCAAGTTGACCCGAATAAATTACGTCCGGGAGATTATGTAGTTCACAGAAGCCACGGGATAGGTAAGTTTGTCAAGCTGGAAAGTTTGACGATTAACGACGAAACCCGTGATTACATCGTCGTACAATACGCTGATGGTTTGTTGCGGGTGGCGGCTGACCAAGTTGGTTCTTTGTCAAGGTTCCGCGCCACAGGCGATAAAGCCCCAGAACTGCACAAAATGACTGGGAAGGCTTGGGACAATACCAAGAATCGCGTCCGTAAAGCCATCAAGAAATTAGCGGTAGATTTGCTGAAATTATATGCAGCGCGATCGCAACAACAAGGTTACGCCTATCCTCACGATATGCCTTGGCAAGAGGAAATGGAAGATTCTTTCCCTTACCAACCGACAACAGACCAGCTAAAAGCCGTCCAAGATGTCAAACGCGACATGGAAAGCGATCGGCCAATGGATCGGTTAGTATGTGGTGACGTTGGTTTTGGTAAAACGGAAGTCGCAATCCGCGCCATTTTCAAAGCCGTGACTTCTGGTAAACAAGTCGCACTCCTCGCACCAACTACCATTCTTACCCAGCAACACTACCACACCTTGAAAGAACGCTTTGCCCCCTACCCTGTGAATGTCGGCTTACTCAACCGCTTCCGCACTGCTGAAGAACGTCGTAATATTCAAAAACGATTAGCGACAGGCGAGTTAGATATCGTTGTGGGTACGCACCAACTGTTAGGAAAAGGCGTATCTTTCCGCGACTTGGGTTTATTGGTGGTGGATGAAGAACAAAGATTTGGGGTGAATCAAAAAGAGAAAATCAAATCCTTGAAAACTCAGGTTGATGTACTCACACTTTCCGCCACACCTATTCCCCGTACGTTGTATATGTCCTTGTCGGGGATTCGGGAAATGAGTTTGATTACCACACCACCCCCAACCCGCCGACCAATTCAAACCCATCTTTCACCGTTGAATCCCGAAACAGTCCGCAGTGCAATTCGCCAAGAATTAGACCGAGGCGGACAGGTATTTTATGTAGTTCCGCGAGTGGAAGGAATTGAAGAGACGACAGCCAAATTGCGAGAGATGATACCGGGAGGAAGATTTGCGATCGCTCACGGGCAAATGGACGAAAGCGAGTTAGAATCAACCATGCTCACCTTCAGTAATGGTGAAGCAGACATCTTGGTATGTACAACAATTATTGAATCAGGTTTAGATATTCCCCGCGTCAACACCATCTTAATTGAAGACGCACACCGCTTTGGATTAGCGCAACTATACCAATTACGCGGTCGTGTCGGTCGTGCAGGTATTCAAGCCCATGCTTGGTTATTCTATCCCAAGCAGCGCACCTTATCTGATGCCGCGCGGCAGAGATTAAGAGCGATACAAGAATTTACTCAACTCGGTTCCGGCTATCAATTGGCAATGCGCGACATGGAAATCAGGGGTGTGGGTAACTTGCTGGGTGCAGAACAATCTGGTCAAATGGATGCGATCGGTTTTGATTTGTACATGGAAATGTTAGAAGAAGCGATTCGAGAAATTCGCGGTCAAGAAATACCCCAAGTTGACGATACGCAAATTGACCTCAACCTCACCGCATTTATACCCGCCGATTACATTCCCGATATTGATCAAAAGATGAGTGCGTACCGTGCAGTAGCGGCGGCGAAATCTAAAGAAGAACTCACGCAGATTGCAGCAGAATGGAGCGATCGCTATGGTACTTTACCCGTTCCCGCCAATCAACTTTTGCGCGTTATGGAACTCAAACAAATAGCCAAAAAATTAGGATTTAGCCGGATTAAACCAGAAAACAAACAACACGTAATTTTAGAAACACCAATGGAAGAACCTGCATGGAATTTACTTGCAGCCAACTTACCAGAACATTTAAAAACGCGCTTTGTTTACTCCCCTGGTAAAGTCACAGTCCGAGGTTTAGCGGTGATGAAAGCCGACCAACAATTGCAAAGCTTAATTGATGCAATGGGGAGAATGCAAGGTGCGATCGCAGAGGCGGCTGTTGTTTGATACTACTAATTATGTAGGAATTTAAATTTTGTTGCATAAACATGGGATGATTTCTTGTAAAATCGAATTTCATCCCACAATTCGGCAGCAACAATTAAATAGTGGTGATAAAACTCCCTATTTCTGGCAATGACCACATTCTTATTTTGGAATATAAACAAAAAGCCATTAATCAAAGAAATTACTAATCTTTGCAGAATATATAATGTTGACCTTTTAATATTGGCAGAATCAAATATTTCTGATGTAGAAATTTTATTAAGCATAAATTCAGACGAGCAAAGAGTTTATTTAGCATTGTTTAATACTTTATCTACAAGAATTAAATTTTACTTTAGATATCCGCCAGAATGTGTAGAACCCGTAACAGATGAAGGATACATATCTATTAGAAGGCTATCACCACCTATTGGCAATGATATTCTGATAGCAGGGATTCATCTTTCTAGCAAACTTCGTATGACAGAAGATGATCAAAAATTCCAAGCAACAAGAATGGCTGAAGTCATTAGAGAAGCTGAGGTAAGAGTTGGACATGAGAGAACTATAGTTATCGGTGACTTAAATATGAATCCCTTTGAAGTAGGTGTTGTTGCAGCAGACGGTTTTCATGCGGTAATGGATCAAAATATTGCCCGTAAGCGTAGCCGAACCGTACAGGGAAAAGAGAGATTATTTTTTTACAATCCTATGTGGGGGAAAATGGGCGATACAACTCCTGAACCTCCAGGTACGTATTTCTATCCAAGTTCTGGTTATGTCAACTATTTTTGGAACACTTTTGACCAAGTTTTATTAAGACCTGATTTATTAGACTTTTTTAGTCCAAAAAATTTAAAAATCATCTCTGATATTGATGGCAAAAGCCTATTAACATCTAATAATAAAATTTCAACTGCTTATTCTGATCATCTACCAATAGTTATTCAACTTGATAATGAGAGGATTGATAATGTCTCCCAATAATAAGAATTTATGGGGCGAACTGCCAAAAAATGTAGAGGTGCGTACACCATATTTGATTTTAAAAGAGCAAGCCTCTATTCTCACACAAATGACACAAGGATTGCTCATAGGTGAAGTGGACAGAAGGCCATCTCTTGACCAAGATATTTTTTCTGTCCGCTTGATGATAAAAGTCCCAGCACTCAATAGCTATACCTACTCGGTAGTGGAAGTAATATACCCATTGCAACTTTATCCTTTGGAAATCAGAGATTTAACTGGCTCTTTTAGAGATGTACAATGTTCTTCTGAACAGGAGTTTGAAGTATCCCTTGGTCAAATACTGTCTTCCGATCCAATTAAAAGAGTTATATCAACATTATTAACTGAAATTCAGTCAAGCGAGAAACTACAAGAGGATACTTTTTAATACGCTTATAAAGGTGTTTTATATATTCTTATGGTGAAGTCACAGTAAACGGTTTAGCTGTGATGAAAGCCGACCAAAAATTGCAAAGCTTGATTGATGCAATGGGGAGAATGCAAGGTGCGATGCCTACGGCAAGCCTCTGAACATCTAAGCAGAAGCAGCTATTGTTTAAATAGCGTGTAGTTCAGTTTATAATCCTGCTTTCTGCCAGTACTTACTCTTGGTTAACGATAAAATTTAGAAGTGACTATACATAGCTTGTAAACATGAGCCAAAATATCAGGCAAGTAATCATGTATCGGGACGAAGATGGCTACTGGATTGTAGAGTGTCCCAGCCTCAAAGGTTGCGTCAGCCAAGGGAAAACGAAAGAGGAAGCCCTTGTAAATATTAAAGAAGCGATCGCCGGCTATGTTGCTGCACTTAAAGAAGATGGCTTACCCATCCCAGAAGAAAACTTTGAAACATTTCTGGTGGTTGTGTGAGTAAGCTACCCAGCATTTCAGGACAAGAATGTGTCAAAGCTCTAGAAAAAATTGGCTTCTACCAAAAACGAAGAGAAAGCAGTCACATTATTATGCGTCGAGATGAGCCATTTGCTCAAGTTGTTGTTCCTGATCATCAAGAGTTAGCTAAAGGAACTTTGAGGGCGATTATTCGAGATATTGATTTAAGTGTAGAGGAGTTTATCGCATTACTTTAGGATAGAGTTTCCAATGGTACAGACACCATCCAAAAATTTGACATTAGAGGAGTTTCTCAAACTACCAGAAACTAAACCTGCTAGTGAATACATTGATGCTCAAATTATTCAGAAACCCATGCCACAAGGTGAACACAGTACAATTCAAGGTGAACTGATTATTACCATTAATGGAGTCACTAAGCCGCAGAAAATTGCGCGTGCATTTCCAGAGTTGCGCTGCATTTTTGCTGGACGTGCTATTGTTCCAGATGTATCTGTGTTTCTTTGGGACAGAATTCCGCGAAATGAAAATGGGGGTGTAGCAAATGTTTTTGCATTAGCACCCGATTGGATAATTGAAATCCTTTCTCCTGAGCAAAGCCAAAGTAAGGTGATTGCTAAAATATTGCACGCTTTGAAGCATGGAACTCAAATGGGTTGGTTGATTGACCCAAGTGAAAAAGTAGTATTTGTTTATTTCTCAAATCAGCCACCAGAGTTATTTGATCAAGCAGAGCAGTTACTTCCTGTACCATCTTTTGCGAGTGAGTTACAGCTTACTGTAGGTGATTTGTTCGGTTGGCTATTAGAGTAGAAAGTGAACATGAATATTAATCTTGATTTACCACTAGACCTAGAAAAAGAGCTTTGTAATGAAGCTTCTCAACTTAATTTGACTCTTTCTGAATATATTCTTCGTGTTCTGACTGTCCGGCAAGTTTTAGTAAATCCACCAAAGACAGGCGCAGAACTTGTTGCTTATTGGCAGAGTGAAGGTGTGATCAATTCAAGACCTGATATTACAGATAGTCAAGCCTACGCTCGTCAATTACGCCATGATGCTGAGACCCGTGAACGAACTTAGGTTAAGTTGATGTATTTGCTAGATACGGACATTTTAATTGATATTCAACGGGGTCATACTCCTGCAATAACTTGGTTTGCCAATTTAGCAGAATTACCTAGTGTACCTGGGTTTGTGGTAATGGAATTAATCCAGGATGCTCAAAACAAACAAAAGTTGCGTAATACCCTAAAACTGGTTGCACCGTTACCCATAGTCTGGCCAACTGAAGCTGATTTAAACCGCGCCTTGTTAGATTTCGCTACCTACCATTTGTCAGACAGTTTAGGATTGTTAGATGCTTGAATTGCTGCTTGTGCTGTTGGACGAGGAGCAACGCTTTGTACGTTCAATGTCAAACATTATCGTGTTATTCCTGGTCTGATGGTAGCAAAACCATATACACGTTAACAGCTAAGTCGCTCAAAGTTAGACTTAACAAATTTGCTGTAACAAATATTTGTTTTGTCTGGATTTTTTGTTTTTTGTTTGTTATGCTTGTTGTTAACCAGTACATTTGTTTAGGGGCAAGCTAATGAGTTATGATACTGCCCGTCAACAACACATTAAGTGGATACAACAGCAGATACAAGAGAAAATGTCTACTCTAACCGAAGTTGAAGAACTTGTATCGCAGCTAAAAGCTGACATTGAATATTTTAAGTTAATGTTAGACATACATGAGAAGGCTAACGCTGATGCTCTTAGTCAAAATACGTTCATAGTCTATAACTATAACCAAAGTCCTAACCAAGAGTCTAAGCAAATTCAAACAAGCAATCCTAAACTGGCTAGTGATTTTCACAATGGAGTTCGAGATGATAACAAGCGTTCTCCCAAAGAAATGCTACGTGCGGAGTTTGCTAACAAAACTTTAGCAGAGGTAGCTGACATACTCTTGAACAGCCAGAATCAGGCTCTGACTGCGGATGAGATTGCGCGAGAGATATTTCTGACAGAAAACAATGAAGAGTATGTACGTGCGAGAAATTCTTTATCTACTGAATTGCGTAGAGGAGCTAAAGAAGGTAGATGGAAACAAATAGGACGTGGTTCTTTCGCTTCTATCCAAAGTAAAAATTTACAAGATGAAAATCTAGTTACTGCATATTTATCAACCAATGGAAGCCGAACAAATAGTTAAGGTTGAGTAGGTTTCTCATAAATCAGTATTAAACAAATAAGGAGAAGAATTTTTATGCCTCAACTTGCAGCACAGCTTGGTGGCAGAGATAGTCGTTCAAACGACTTACTACGCCATATCGATCCTGATGGTGCAGAGTACTTCACTGTCAAAAGCACAGGGCAATCTGGAATGTCTCACGCTGGATTAGCTCGGTTTATAGGCGTAAGAGGAAAGGCTATATGGAGATGGGTAAATTTAGTTCGCAAATCTAATCCTTCACACAATTCTCTGCCAGAATGTCTAAAACCATTTGCTGGCTACAACCTAACCCTTTCAGGATATTCTGACCCCGAAGGACGGGATATTCTTGCAGATGGCTTTTGTGCAGCAATGATTGAGTATTATGCCTCATACTCAAAGCAAGTCAACAAAGAAAGCCAAATAAAAGCTAAACAAACTTTAGATTTAATCAAGCATCTGGGGATGCGACTTTTTATTCACAAAAAAACTGGATGGCAGTCTAGCTATCACTCTTCGTCCTCAGTAGAAGATAACTTTGAACTAGAATTTGAAGCTCACAGAGTACGTTTCAGTATCAGAAAAATTCTACGGCTTGATGATTATCCAGAACTACAATCAGCTATTAAAGAATACGGTGAAAAGCATCATTGTTTATGTCCGAAGCTTTTTTGTGATACTCACGATGCGATGAACGAGCTTCTGCAAGGTTTAAAAGCTAGAGAAATCAGACAAAAAAACAAATTATCACGGAGTGTATCCCTTCGAGATCACTATGATACGCGTCCTTTGATGGATTATTCAGCCCTCACGCGATTAGCTGCTAACCAAATTCGTTATGAAGATAAACACCCAGTAGAAGCTGTTGGTATTGCTTTTAAGCTTTTACTTCCTAAACACACACCACAACCAATAGAAATAATTGAGAATGTGTACAAAGCCGATCAAAGATTTAGAAGGTTAACAAAACAGAAAAAGTTAGCAGCATCTGTTCAACTATCTTTTTTAACAGATGAGCTAGAAATAAAACCTCAACTTTTATAACAACTAAACAACTAGTACGATCTCTATTCTGTAATTGGCCAATGTTTATTCTTCTTTAACTTGAAAATTTGAATTGAGATTCAATCAAACATATTGAAATAAATACAGGAATATTTCCCATGACTCAATTTGCAGCCCAATTTAGCAGCAGAGATGGTCTCTCACTAGAACTACTGTATCATGTTGATCCTGATGGTGTAGAGTACTTTACAGTTATAGCGACAGGTCAATCCGGGATGTCTCAATCTGGTTTAGCTAAGTTTTTAGGAGTACATGACAAAAAAATAGCAAGTTGGATCAAAAGAGTGCAGCAGGCTGATCCGCTAAACAATTCTCTGCCAAAATGCTTAAAGTTATTTGCAGGTAACTATCCGAATATTCTAGGTTACTTTGATTATGAAAACAGAAATATTTTGTCAGATAGTTTTTGTATAGCCATAATTGAGTACTATGCTTCATACTCAAAACAGGTAAACAAAGAAAGTCAAGCCAAGGCTAAACAAGCTTTAAAGCTGATTTCATGCCTCGGAATGCAATCTTTCATACATCAAAAAACTGGATGGAAGCCTAACGATTTATCATCGTCTACAACAAACATTTGGTGGCAGAAAATTGCAGGAACATTTGCTGATAACTCAGCTTATGATCAAGCTATGCAGCTAGGGCGAGAATATCGTGAATCTCTGCACTCAAATTTACCAGAATCACACGATATTTAGATGTATATTCTCGATACAGATCATCTCAGTGTTTTAGATCGCGGAGGAGTACAGGCACAAACTCTGCTCATGCAATTGGCAAACGTAAATCCTAATCAAGTTGTAGCCACAATCATTAGCTATGAGGAGCAAATGCGAGGTTGGTTGAGTTATGTGGCAAAGGCTCAAACTGTTGAAGGACAAGTTTTAGCCTACAAGGAGTTAAAAAAGCAACTAGCCAATTACTGTGTTATCCCCATCATAGAATTTGATCAACCAGCAGCCCAAGAATTTCAACGGCTCAAAAAAGCTTACCCTCGACTTGGCACGATGGATTTAAAAATCGCTGCTATAGCTCTAGTAAATCAAGCTATTCTATTGAGTCGAAATTCTGCTGATTTTGGACAAATAGCAGGATTAAGCATAGAAGACTGGACATAAACGTACAGGCTGCTGTCTCAGTTTTAGGAATGTTGTGCGATCGCCTTTTCCCTAGTTGGTTTTTACACCAACAAACCCAATAATCAGATGTACTAAAATTGAGATCCAACCTCTGTTAGAGTGTTTTCGTATGTCTTTGCAAGAGCTTAAGGAGCAAGCCTGTAAACTTTCTGTGAGCGATCGCCTTGCTCTCATCAGTGCTGTAATTCAATCGCTACAAGACACGCCTCAGATGGATAACTGGCAATATCTAGTTGCACGTCCTCACAGTTGGCGGAAACAACTTTATATTAAAGGGCGTAAATTACTTGCCTCAACTGTTTGGCAAGACATGATGGTAAATCAGATGTCGCCAGAGGAAGCAGCAGAAAATTGGGATTTACCGATATCTGCTATTTATGAAGCGATTAGTTATTGTGAGAGTCATCAAGAACTACTGAAGTTAGAATCCGACGAAGAACGTCATCGCTTAGAAGCAAAAGGAGTCCCACTTGAGTCTACGAATGCTGCTTGATGAGGATTCACAGGCAAAATATTTGGTCAATCTTCTACAAGCAGCAGGTTATGATGTGGTCACAGTTAATACAGCAGGTTTAATGAATCGTCCCGATTCAGTTGTACTAGACTACGCTAGGCAAAATCAGCGAGTGCTACTTACACGCAACTGTGATGACTTCCAGGAATTGCATCAAGCCAGCCCAGTACATTCAGGGATTTTAGCGGTTTATCAAAATTCTGATGCTACCAAAAACATGAGCTATCAGTTAATCGTAAAGGCGATCGCAAATTTGGAAGCAGCAGAATACATACTTAATAATCAATTCGTGGTTCTTAATCAATGGAATTATTGACTCTCAACCTCTGCAATCACTAGTTCATCTCTCCAACGAAAAGCTTACTCTGAGGCGATCGCAAAATTTCATGCAATGCAGGCAAAACCCAAGAGTTAAATACCAATAAATAAGACTAAAATTCTTTGTGTTGATAAGCTAAATAAACAGCTTCTAAAAAAATATCAGGCGCAACTGCTGGCAAGTTATCTAAGTTAACAATGGCTGCGACTTGTTGAGTTAACTTAGAAGCAAGTGCTACTCTTGATTTAGTTGCCATTGCGCCACGTCGCTGCAAGTATTCTCGAATTACGGCAAAATCATCTGGTAATAATTGCGATAAATCAGCAATATCTAGCAATTCTGTATAGAGTGATTTTGCTTGTTCTGAGATTGTGAAAGTTGCCGATTGTGTGGCTATTTCAGATTCAATCACAATTGTACCAGCGACCCAATCACCCAGGCGTTTTTCACGGCTGCTAAACATAATAAAAAAAGCACCCAGAAAGAAAAATTCGTCTAAAGGTCGGAGTAAGGCGCGTAAAGTTGTCTGTGCTAACCCAACAGGTCTACCATCATCTCGCACGACCCGAATTTTGGCAAAGCGTTTTCCTGGGGTTTGCCCTTGCCATAAGGTTTCAAAAAATACAAAATAACCAACGTAAATTCCGAAGAGAAGTAAAAAGGTAATGGCAACTAGCCAAAGTCCTACTTGTGAACCAATAGCCTCTTGTTGTTCCAAAATATCAGCTAACTGACCAGATACATAAATCCAGGCATAGATGCACACTAAGATAATTACAGCTAATGCCAGATAGTCAATTACCAAAGCCCAAGCACGGTTTCCTATCCCAGCAAGGGTAAATTCTAGTTCGACGCTTTCGGGGGTGCGGAATTTAACGCGGTTAAAAAAGTGCATAAATAATATTTTTACTTTAGATTTCGCGATCGCGTAACTGTAAGCCTAACCCTTCCCGGCGGCTACGGAGGTCATAATAAACCACGGCTTTAATTGCTTGCCACAATGGTACAATTGCCGCACCACTAGTAAAACTTAAAGCCAGAACTAAGACAAAATAAAGCAGCGCAAACAATCCAGAATCTTCTCCACTAATTGCAAAAAAAGCCACCTGAAGAATACTAGTAATAATCTGCACGAGAATTTGAATTGGGATGGTAATTAAAAAAGTAATAAAGGAAATTAATACAATCCGCCACACATAACCTTCGGTTAACTCCCAGCTACGACTAATAGATGATGTCGCGTCAATATTTTCCTCAATAGCTAAAGGCACATCAACCAAGAAAAATCGAGTTAAAAACCAAAAAACTCCCAGAAAAATTCCAATGCCTGCGATAATGGCGATCGCAACCAATAAAATCACACCGGCAAGATTTCCTTGTTGACCAGATCCCCCAATTAAGACTGCTGACAAAAAACCAAACAGCCCAAATACAATAGCCATTCCCAACACAATACCTAAGCCTAAAAAACCCATTAACAGCGTCATCAGTAAAAATTGCCACATTCTAGAATTGACAAAGCGTTCGCCTGATGAGATGCTTTCTGGTTGATTAACTAGTTCGCCAAAAGCCAAGCGCGAAATTAGCGCAATCAGGGCGTAACATTTTCCCCAGCCATATATAGGTACCAATATCCAGACATAAGCTTTTAATGCCAATAAAAAATAATCCTTCAAATGAGAGCGATATAGCCTTATACCTGCACTGACAACATTTCCCACACTGAGTGGTTGTATAGGACTTGGAGAACCAATATTTCCCGACATGATGCCAAATTTCCTTGAAAGTACAGTTGTGAATTTGTGGCTATCTTAAGGTAGGTTATAGCAATTCGTAATTCGTAATTTGTAATTCGTAATTAACAAATGTAGACATAATTGAGGTTTTAGGCTGCGTTAGGGAATAAATTTTAGAAAATGAATCCTAATTGCTCATATCATTTCTTGATGAAGATGTAATTTATAGTTTTTTCTTGTGTCTTCCGTGTCTCCCTTGTCTTCCTTGTCCCCCTTCTACCAAGCTACTCCTTACTCCCCGACTCTATGAATATTCAACGATGGATTACCCGCAGAGAACCAAATTGGCAGCGTTTGGATGCTTTATTAAAGCAAGTAGAAAAAAAAGGACTGAAATCAGCACGCGCTGGGGAAATTAGGGAATTAGCCAGTTTATATCGTTCCGTGGCGGCAGATTTAGCCCGCGCCCGTACACAACAAATTGGTCAGACTTTAATCCAAAGTTTGCAAATTTTAACAACTCGCGGTTACACCCAAATCTACCAAGGTTCGCGGCGACAAGAATGGCGGGCGGCGCTGGAATTTTACCGTTGGGGTTTACCGTTAGTTGTACAGCAGACATTTCCTTATATTGCTTTGGCTACAGGTTTGTTTTTGCTGGGGGGAGTGGTTGGTTGGTGGTATGCTTGGCAAGACCCAACATTTATGTCGTTGGTAGTGCCACAACACTTAATTTCTCAGGTACGGGATGAGCATAAACTATGGATGGGGTCGATTGTGGGAGTTGAACCTTTGGCATCCAGCAGCATCATGATTAATAATCTATCGGTGTCTTTTGGTGCGGTTGCTGGGGGAATTACGGCGGGATTATACACAACTTATTTAATGGTATTTAATGGTTTATTAATTGGTGCTGTTGGTACTTTAGTCGGTCAAAATAATTTAGCTTATCCTTTTTGGGCGTTTGTTTTTCCCCACGGGGCTTTGGAATTACCTGCGATATTTTTTGCGGGTGGTGCAGGTTTATTATTAGCTAGAGCAATTTTATTTCCTGGTAAATATCGCCGTGGTGATGCGTTAAAGTTCTATAGTTTTCAAGCGGCACAATTAGTTTTTGGGATTGTACCTATGTTAATTATTGCTGGTACAATAGAAGGCTTTTTTTCGCCTAATCCCAATGTCCCAGACCCAATTAAATATCTTGCGGGACTAGGATTATTTGTATTTTTAGTGTTGTATTGTAACCGCAAACGTGGTTAGTCAATTTTATCTCTAGTCCTTCTTAGTAGAACTATAGGAATCCGGTTTGATTTCTGAATTTATTTGTGTAGGTAGGGAATAGGGAATGGGGAGTCGGGAGTAGGAAAGAAGCCTGATCTGGGTGTACTGATTTTTTTCAAAAATCAAATATGATTTCTATGGTACAACATTTTTTCTTTTTCCTTTTGACTTTTTTACCCTGAGTCCAGCGTCTCGGACAGGAGAAGGGTTACTTTTTAGTCTTTCCACTATCTAGAGCGATGCGTCAGTCCTGACTATGAGTCATCAAGTCGTGATCAATTCTGACTTCTATAGTCTGAGTTCCATTCGATATTAGTCTCGATGTTGAAAGCAAGTGCTATTATTACCTCTGCATACTAAAAGTAAATATTTGGTAGAGAAGCAATTGATTGCATCTTGACACCACAACGCACGTATTTATGCCTACTACCACCTGGAATCGTCATCACGTCATTTCTTTAGCTGACTTTACTACTGCTGAATACAATACTGTTTTGCAAACGGCTGCAAGTTTTCAAGAAGTCCTATCACGGCGGACAAAGAAAGTACCAACTTTGCAAGGACAGGTGGTGGCAAATTTATTTTTTGAACCTTCTACCCGTACACGCAGCAGTTTTGAACTAGCAGCAAAACGTTTAAGTGCAGATACCTTAAATTTTGCGGCTTCCACTTCTTCGATGACCAAAGGTGAGACAATCCTCGATACAGCTAAGACTTATTTGGCGATGGGGACTGATATTATGGTCATCCGTCATAAGGAAGCAGGTGTCCCAGATGCGATCGCTCAAGAAATGGATCGGTTGGGTGTGCGAGTTAGTATACTCAATGCTGGGGATGGTCAACATGAACATCCTTCCCAAGCATTGCTGGATTTATTTACGATTTGCACTTTATTTGACCGAGATCATCCCAATATCGAAATGTTGGCGGGGAAAAAAATTGCGATCGTTGGGGATATCTTACATTCTCGTGTAGCGCGATCGAATATTTGGAGTTTAATTGCCAGTGGCGCACAAGTACATTTAGCTGCACCGCCGACTTTGTTACCAAAATTATTTGCTGAGTATATATATAGTGGGAGAAAAGATACACTCAATGGTCAACTATTTTTACATTGGCAATTAGAACCAGCCTTGCAAGACGCAGATTTTGTGATGACTCTGCGATTGCAAAAAGAACGGATGACAGCACATTTACTTCCTAGTTTGCGGGAATATCATCAGTTATTTGGCATTACCCGACAAAAATTGCAACTGTGCAAACCTGATGTGAAAGTTCTGCACCCAGGCCCTGTAAACCGTGGTGTAGAAATTAGTTCTGATTTAATGGATGACCCAGAATTTAGCTTGATTCAATCGCAAGTTACTAGTGGTGTGGCTGTCAGAATGGCGTTGTTGTATTTGATTGGTAGTGGGAAGACTTAATTGTTAATTTAGGAAACTTTGTTGGTTCTTCGGTTGTTTTTATGGTTGAGCATTAAAATTACAGTTTCATAGAAAGGCTCAAAAACTTAAAACCCATTTACAGCAAAATAAATACAGGCTCTATTTAGGTTTTATTTATTATTCTGTTCCATAAAAGTTCCTGAAGAGCCACTTTGTTTAAGTAGAAAGACAGAATTAAACCTAATTAGAGATTGACTGGTTTCGACACTTCGACATCTGATTATTTAAAAATCCCCTAGCTAAGATTCTTGGTAGTGTAGCAATTTGCCAAACAATTAGATTCCATAAATAGCCATACTGAGGATAACACTTAACTAGCAAAATTTCTGCCATTAAATATAATCTAGTTTCCTTTAAATAACTATCCCGAACAATAAATCTAATTTGTTCTGGCTTAGGCATAGCATGACCAATTATCGTATCTTTTTGATAAAACTTGGCTTGGATAAACAAGCCTAGCAATCTATCCAGACTCCACATAGGTATCCACTTTAACGCACTGGAAACTTGCATGGCTTGTGATAATTCATTCAGTGCTGCTTTAACTCGTTGCGTTTGCCAAATTTTATTATTAAAATTTTCAAAATGAATGCCGTTTTGATCAGTTCTTTTTCTCCAAGGAAAAATTACATAGCGAAAATCAAAGGCTTTACATAAAGGAGCAATTGGTACTTCTAGTAAACCTTTGTAGTTTCCCTGTTTAAATGGAAATGGGTTTTCTGCTGTTTTTTTATCAATTTCCAATTCCTCCAAATTTGGAAGAGATTCCCAGTCTTGTTGAATACGTGATTTATCAGAATGATTAATATTTTCAATTTTTAGTCTTAAAACCCAACTTTCAGGAAATTTTTGAAAGTACTGTGTGGATAATTCTACAATATCAGGATGTACAAAATCATCATCGTCTAATGCCATCACATAATCACTTTCGGCATTAATTAAACCTATGAATCTTTGGATGACTTCCCCTTTGTAAGGACTGATTAAAACCTTCACCCTAGCATCATCTATTTCCTTAATATTTAAATCAGGTGGATAAACTAAAATGAATTTAACTTCACCTTTTACTTGTAATAGCTGATTTAACCAATAATCTGAATAATTGCCGCGTGTAGCTGTAACAATAGTCAAGAATTGTTTGTTGTTCATATTATTATATTCTTGATATTTGTACCTGTAAAAAAGCTCAATTAAAATTAGCTTTATTTACTAATATCACTTTTCAATAAAGCCATGTTTAATCATAACTGATTTGCCGGATATGATATTACAAGTTACAATAATTGTAGATACTTATAAAAAATAAATATGTATCAATACAAAGTTTACTAGTCTGCTGAAGTACAAATTTATCTGCCTTTAGCTGTGTTAATTAGGGCTTGCTGATTAAGTGGATAATTTTTGTCTCACGCAAAGGCGCTTGACGATTAACCATCTTCGTTGAGAATCTCTTGTAAACTGAGTAGCAATTCATTTACAGTGTAGGGTTTAGCCAAGAATTTCTTGACACCCATTTTCGTAATTTCCCCTAGTTTCTCTTTTGGTATGAGTCCACTGGTGGCAATAATTTTGACTTGGGGGTTAATTTTTTGTAAGGTACGGATGGCTGTAACCCCATCTAATGAAGGCAACATAATATCCATCAGCACGACACTAATTTTATTGGCATTTTTGGCGTATTGAGCGATCGCTTCAATGCCATCACTGGCAATTAAAGTTTCATAATGATGAGTTTCTAGGGATGTTCTGGTAATTTCTTGAATTGAGGGTTCATCATCTACAATCAGAATCAATTCTCCATGACCAACTTGCAGTGTGATTTCGTCTTGGCTAAAAATTTCCTGTTCACCCACACTCGGCAAATAAACCCGAAAGCAAGTTCCGTTCCCGATTTGGCTTTCTACACTCACAAAACCGCCGTGACTTTTCACAATTCCCAAAACGGTAGAAAGTCCTAAACCTGTGCCTTGTCCTACAGGTTTAGTCGTGAAAAATGGCTCAAAAATTCGATCTAAAATTTCCTCTGGAATGCCAATCCCAGTATCACAGACACTCATCACTGTGTAGGGGCCGATTTTGGCATCTAAATTCATCCGGGCGTAATTTTCATCAATTAACAAGTTTGCCGCAGTGATTGTTAAAGTACCACCATCAGGCATCGCATCACGGGCGTTGACGCAGAGATTCATTAACACTTGATGGAGTTGGGTACTATCTCCTGAAACTAACCATAACTCTGGTGATAAGTCAAGGCGTACATCAATCGATTTGGGTAGGGTTTCTTTCAAAATCTTGGCAACTTCGACAATTAAGTGTCGAGGTTGTAAATTGATGCGTTGTCCTTCTACACCCCGCGCAAACGATAATACTTGTTTAACTAAGTCTGCACCACGTTTGGCATTAATTTCTAAAATCTCTAATAAATGCTGGGTTCGTTCATCAGCATCGGGGAACTTCAGTGGTAATAATTGCGCTCCCGCTAAAATTGGTGTGAGGATATTGTTGAGGTCGTGGGCAATGCCACTAGCTAAAGTGCCGATACTTTCCATGCGTTGGGCGCGAAACAGTTGTGATTCTAGGCGTTTTTTTTCGGTAATATCCGTATCTACTGTTAAAATTGATTGGGGTCTACCTTGGCGATCGCACACCAAACTCCAACGACTCGCTACTAATACCTCTTTACGTGCTTTCGTTCTTTTAGTTAATTCACCTTGCCACTTACCTTTACTGACGACGTTTAACCAAGCTGCTTCAAATTCCGGGTAAGATTCATCAAATAATAACTCACTAACATTTTTTCCCCAAGCTTCTGATGCTTGCCAGCCATAAAGTTTTTCCGCACCTTTGTTCCAAAACAAAATTTTATTCTCTAAATCGCGCACAAAAATTGCATCTGTGGTGATGTCTAATAATGCTGCTTGTTCGCGGATTTTTGCTTCGGTTTGTTTGTTTTCACTGATATCGATACTGGCGCAAGTTATCCCCACAATATCTTGCGACTCATTGCGTAATGGCTCAACAGTCAAATCATAATAGCGAATCCCTTGGGGCGTAGTCAGCAATACTTCGGCTCTTGTGCCTATTCCTGTGGTCAGGACACCTTGTTTAATGGTAGTTAAATTTTGAGCATCTGCATCTGGGAGCAGTTCTGAGTCATGCTTACCCAGCATATCTTCATTTGTCCAGCCAGAAATTGAATTATAAACCCAGGTGTAACGTAACTCTCTATCTTGATTAAATACAAAAATCGGCGAATTTTTCAATGCTACGCGAAACCGTTCCTCGCTCTGGCGCAGTGCATCTTCAATCCGTTGACGCTCAATCGCATAACGCATGGAACGCACAAGCAAATCACCAGTTACTTGCCCCTTGATTAAATAATCTTGCGCTCCTTCTTGCATAGCGCGGAGTGCTAAAGTTTCATCATCTAAACCTGTTAGCACAATAATTGGTGTAGTTCTTGCTTGACGAGTTGCCCTTAAAAAAGTGCTAATCCCTTGACTATCAGGTAGAGAAAGGTCTAGTAACATCACATCAAAACTATCTTGCGCTAATAAGTTGAGTGCTGCCGACAATTCCTCAACCGGACGCAAATCTACCTGTGCTGTCTTGACTTCTTTTAATAACTCCTGTAAAAGAAAAACATCGCCAGGGTTATCTTCAACTAATAAGACTTTTATTAATTCTCCTGCCATTTCGATTACTCCGGCGGCAGTTTTACGATCGCAAACCAGAAATTTTCTATGGATTGTACAATTTTAACGAATTGATCAAAATCTACCGGCTTGGTGATATAACAATTAGCCGCTAAATTATAGGCTTTAAGAATATCTTCTTCCGATTGGGAAGTAGTCAGGACAACGACAGGAATACGTTTAAGTTTATCGTCAGATTTAATTTCTGCCAGTACCTCCCGTCCATCTTTGCGCGGTAAATTTAAATCTAACAATACAATATCAGGATGAGGTTTTCGGGCATAGTTGTCTTGCCTACGTAAAAACGCCATCGCCTCTACACCATCTTCCACAACATTGAGGTTAATTGAGATTTTGCTATCTTGTAAGGCAATGCGTGTCAGTTCCGCATCACCAGGATTATCTTCAACTAACAAAACCTCAATTGGCATAATTGATTGTGGATGATTCACGATGGTTGACCTGCTTGATCTGGAATTGTGAAATAGAAGTTCGAGCCTTGGCCCGGTTCTGACTCAACCCAGATACGTCCGCTATGACGTTCTATGATTTTCTTACAAATTGCCAAACCAATACCAGTACCCGGATACTTACTTCTACCATGTAAACGCTGAAAGATTACAAAAATACGTTCAGCATACTGTGTCTCTAAACCAATTCCATTATCACTCACGGAGAATAACCATTCTTGGGGAGTGGGGAGTGGGGAGTGGGGAGTGGGGAGTGGGGAGTGGGGAGTGGGGAGTGGGGAGTGGGGAGTGGGGAGGGGTGAGGGGGGAGAAGAAATATTTTTGTCTACGTTTCCACCTTGTCCACCTTGTCCACCTTGTCTACCTTGTCTACCTTGTCTCCCTTGTCCCCCTTGTCCCCCTTGTCCCTCTTGTCTCCCTTGTCCCCCTTGTCCCCCTAGCCCCCCATCCCCTTCATCTGCTCGAAATGCACCAATATGAATGCGTGGTGGGATGTTTCGGCGGAATTTGATGGCGTTGGCAATGAGGTTTTGAAAGACTTGTGTGAGTTGTATGGGATCGGCGGTAATTGTGGGGAGATGGTCGTAGGTAATTTCTGCGCCACTATCTTCTATAGCAAATTTTAGGTTAGCGATCGCCTGCTCTACAATTTCTCCACAATCAACTTCTACAAAAGGTTGTCCGCGTGTTGTTACCCGTGAATAATTCAACAAGTCATTGATCAGATTTTGCATTCGCCGCGCCCCATCCACGGCATAGTTGATAAACTGATCGGCAGTGGCATCAAGTTGGCTGCTATATTTCCGTTCTAGTAGCTGCAAGTAACTTGTCACCATTCGCAACGGTTCTTGCAAGTCATGGGAAGCTACATAAGCAAACTGTTCCAATTCTGAATTAGAACGGGCTAACTCTTGAACATGGCGAATTTCTTGTTCTAAAAGCTGCGCTTGAGATAAAGCGATACCAATTTGGTTAGCTAACTGGAGTAATAATTCTGTTTCAAAGTTGTTCCAGTGGCGGGGGTAGGCGCACTGATGGGCAATTAATAAGCCCCAAATCCCATCGCGGATGAGAATTGGGACTACGAGGTTAGCTTTGACACCAAACTGCTGCAAAAATTCTCGGTGACAGTCTTGAATATCAGCCGTTGCAATATCAAAAATTGCGCTGATGCGTCCTTGACGATATTTTTCTACATATCTTTCTTGGAAACATGGGTCAAGAATATTTTGTCCTAACACCACAGGCCAACCTGGTAAGACAGATTCTTGTACTACTGTACCTGAACCATCTGCCCACAGCCGAAAAATCAACACCCGGTCAGCTTGCAAAAGTTTTTGGACTTCTTGAACTGTGGTTTGCAGAATTTCTTCTAATTGTAGAGATTCTCGGATTTTGAGGGTTATTTCGGCGAATAATTGCGATCGCAAGTTCTGTTTTTTGAGTTCTTCTTCGGCTTGCTTGCGGTCAGTCACATCTAAGGTGACACCAATCATCCGCATAGGTTGATTATCCCCATCATAAATAACAGTACCTCTGGCTAATATCCAATGAATACTGTTATCTGGCCAAATGCAGCGATATTCTGCCTCGTAATCGCTATGATTTTCTATAGCTTGTCTGACACGCTCTTGCATATCAGAGCGATCGTCAGGATGAATACATTCCAACAGCTTACTATAAGTAAACTCAACTTCTGGCGGTAAACCAAAGTTGACATAGCACTGACTAGAAGCAGCTAATTCCCTTGTTTTCAAGTCAAGTTGCCAAGAACCCAGTTTAGCCGCCTGTAATGCTAACTTCAATCTTTGGTCACTTTCACGCAAAAACTCTTCAGTTTGCTGTTTTTCGACTAAATGCCGCCTGAGTTCTAATTGACTAATTACCTGACGACCTAAAGCTGATAGTGCCTCTATTTGTTTTTGATTCAATTCCCTTGGTTTTGGGTCAATTGCACAAAGTGTTCCTAATATTTGCCCGTCAGGAGAAACTAAAGGAACGCCAGCATAAAACCGGATATATGGATAACCCGTCACTACCGGATTGGCTGCATATTGCTCGTTTTGCAAGGTATCATTAATAACTACAATATCCTGGCGTTCTAAGCAAAGATACGATAAACCAACATTCCGGGGCATTTCTGCCACATCTATACCAAGTTTTGCTTTAAACCACTGACGATTTTCATCAATGAAATTAACCAAAGCAATGGAAGTACCACAAATAAAAGCTGCTAACTGAGCAAGATGATCGTAGGCTGGTTCTGGTTCAGTATCTAAAATCTGATATCGGCGTAAAGCTTCTAGCCTCGCCTGTTCTTGATGATAAGATTCAGGTTGCATTAATTTTTGGGAAAAAACTTAAAAAAAGGTTTGATTAAAAGTCGGGAAAAATTTGATTTTTAATTAATATTTTTTTACTTTAGTTAATAATTTAACTAGCTTTGAGTTTTCAGAGGAGTTTTTTTAGATTTGAAGTTAAGCGATCGCCATAAACTTGAATCAAGACTAACGCACAAAGATTGTCTGTAGAGATTGGGTTTAAGGGTGAGAGGGTATAGGGGTGTATGTATTTGTTCAAAACCCTTACACCCTTACACCCTTACACCCTATACATTCACCAAAACCGCCTCGCGCAACTTAGCACTCAACTCGCACATATTACCTGTATTAATTCGATAACTTAACGGGTGTCCAATTAACCGCGCTGTGCTGTGATACAAAGTCTCTAATTCAATTAAGCCATTTTCGCGCAAAGTCCGCCCCGTAGAAACCAAATCCACAATCGCTTCTGACATTCCTGTAATTGGGCCAAGTTCCACAGAACCAGACAACGGTACGATTTCCACAGGTAAATCTAAACTTTGAAAATATTCCCTAGCACAATTGACATACTTAGAAGCAATGCGGCTGTGGGGCGGAAAATCTAAAGGTGATTTGTAAGGACTGGATGCTTTAACTGCCACTGACATGCGACAATAGCCAAATTGTAAATCAACTAAATGAGCTACCTGTGGCTGTTTTTCTCGCAACACATCATAACCAACAATTCCCAATTGTGCCTGACCATATTCTACATAGACAGGTACATCCTGTGCGCGTACCAACAAACCCTTAGCTTGTCCACTCGCATCAAGAATCTGAAGTTGGCGATTTCCAGAATCTAAAAAAGCACTAAAATCTAATCCTACAGATTGCAACAGGCGGATGCTATTTTTTAGTAGTTCCCCTTTCGGTAGTGCGACAGTCAACATTCTTTTTCTTGATATCCTTAGCGTGTAGACAGTTCATTTATTATTGAGAATATCTCGATTGCTTACCATAAGCAGCATGAGAATTTTATTAGTTGACGATGAAGTAGAATTAACAGACCCCTTAAGTCGCGTGTTAACTCGTGAAGGTTACACCGTAGATGCGGCTTATGATGGGGCTAATGGTAGTCATCTGGCCGCAGCCAGTCATTATGACTTACTAATTTTAGATTGGATGTTGCCAGGAAAAACCGGATTAGAAATTTGCCAAGAATTGCGACGACAAGGCAAAAATACACCTGTGTTGTTTCTTACCGCTAAAGATACCTTAGACGATCGCGTGCAAGGTTTAGACGCTGGTGCAGATGATTATTTAGTTAAACCCTTTGAATTACGGGAATTGTTAGCCAGAGTCCGCGCTTTATTGCGTCGTGGAGGTTCCCAAATTTATGAAACCACTCCCGAAAGATTAGTTGTTGCTGATTTAGAACTTGATTGCGACAACCAAGTAGCTTACCGCCAAGGACGCATTATTGAACTATCGCAAAAAGAAAGTCAACTGTTGCAATACTTTATGGAACACACAGGACAGTTGCTAACTCACGCCCAAATTATGGAGCATCTCTGGCAAGATGAAGAACAACCAAGTAGCAACGTTATAGCAGCGTTAATTCGCCTGTTGCGCCGCAAGATTGAGGTGGGGAAAGAAGCTACTTTGATTCACACAGTGTATGGTAAAGGCTATCGCTTCGGTAGTGCTTTTGTTGAGTAAGGCGATCGTAGTGTAATGATTAGTCTAGGCGATCGCATATTTAGGTAAAAAACAGTAAACCTGTTCCCCCTTCCCTACGAGGGAAGGGGGTTAGGCTTTCAAGGGCAGGTTTTTAAACCTTCGATAAATAGTTGAGAATATTCTCAATTATGAAACGTAGTTTTAACTGTTCAGACAATAATTTTGGTTTTAAAAGCCCAAAAATTTGTCTAATAAAAAAAGCCTGCCCTTGAAAGAGGGGGTTAGGGGGTTAGGTCTCTTCACAACAAACCTGATAAATCACCATCAAAACCTGCTCAATTTCCTGTAAAACTTCCTCATTTTTAATTCTTAACAAACGCAGCCCTCTAGCTGATAAAACTTTGTCACGTTCCGCATCATATTCAGCTTGCTGTTCGTGAATTTTTCCATCCACCTCTATCACTAATCTAGCCGCGTGACAGTAAAAATCTGCAATAAAACCATCAATAATTTGTTGACGACGAAAGTGTAACCCATGCAAACGATTACCGCGAAGATGTTACCAAAGAATTTTTTCTGCTGGTGTCATTTGGCGACGGAGTTCTTTTGCAATCTGAATTTTATTTGGGTTTATTGTTTGTCCGATAACTATATTGGTAATTTGGTCTTTTTTTGGTGTTGGATTATTCATGTATGAATTATGGAAGCTGGTGTTGATTCATACATTATGGCTGACCTCTCCCCCAACCCCTCTCCGACGCGGAGAGGGGAGCTAGACTTTCTCCCCCTTCCCTACAAGGGAAGGGGGCTGGGGGGTTAGGTTTATATGGAGTATGGTGAAGTGCGATCGCATTTCACTAGTTTGATTTATCGAAAACACGGTTACTGCATAAATAAAATGATGAAAGATAACGTAGCATTACGTAAAACCGATCAGGGTTGGAAATTTATTGATGAGTCGGAATTAGAAAATTTCGTTTGGGATAATTTGGAAGAACTTTTTGGGCTAAAACCATTGGCGCGACAGTTATCTATCAAGGGTGAAATTTGTGACATTCTAGCAATAGGAGACAATCATCAACTAACTATTATTGAATTAAAAAACACAGAAGACAGATATGTAATTAATCAGTTGACACGATATTATGAAAATCTGTTAGAAGAAAAACCTTTGAACACTCATATTAATTATGATGAGCCTATTTGTTTGTTTGCTATTTGTCCAAGTTTTCACAGGCATAATTTAATTGATGAAAAGTACAGTAAATTAGATTTTGACCTATTCACTTTTTTTATTAAACATGAAAACAGTGATTTTAATTTTTATTTGACTCACATTTTTACCCAAATTGAGCCAAAAGTTATAAAAATCAATTACCAAGAAGTTAATTTCCAAAATCAACCCCAAGATAATATTCCTGAACCACCAAGATTATTATTAGATTGGTTAGGGGCTTTAACACAAACGGAAATAGAAAATTTAACAAAAATTAGAAATCAGATATTAAGTTTCGATTACAGAATAGAAGAGATGATAGTAAATAAAAGCATTATATATGCAAGTAAATACGGTAGGAATAAATTAAGGCAATGTGCCGAATTATTTTTTGATAGAAAATCTAAAAAAATAATTCTATTTCTTTGGCTAATTATACCAAATCGCCAAAATCAAACTATTGCCAGAATGCAGATTAATACAACCCAGGAATATCTCATGTATTGGCGATATGCTCCCATAAAAGAAGGAATTATAGTTTGGGAAAAATTTTTCAATCGCATTTTTTATAATGTTACCAGAAGTAATCAAAACTATCATGGTATTGTTACAGAAAATAATCGCAGTTTTTATTGTGTTCGAGGAGATAATGGAACTTGGGTAAAAGAAGAAATATTTGGTGAAAATATTAAGGATATAGTTAACGAAGCATTGAAAGTATGGCTGGAAAAAGTTAGTTAAAGTTATTAGTTAAGGACAGCGTAATGCACCACCCAAAGCTTTTGGTGCGTTATGGCTTACGCTTAACACACCCTACATATCTCTTGATTAAGCAACAGCAAACTCAGTTAATTTACGACTTTCTGGATCATGAAATGCTAAAACAATATCCTCTTTCGGTACGCCTTTTCTTAATAAATCAGTAGCGATTCCTTCTTCTGTCCAATCTTCCTCAATATAAATTTTCTCATTCTTAATGCGAACATAAACTGAAATTGCTTCGACTCTTTTATCATTTTTCCAGCCAATATTAAACCAAAGATATTGACTTCTTTGATCGTCGAACATTAATACTTCATCTATATCTGGATCTGGTACTTGTGATGAAATTCTGTCATACTCGGTAAGGATTTGTTTAATCAAATTTTGATAATGGGCTATTTTGTCCATTGAAAAATCTCCTGTTTATTGATATCAACAACTAAAAGTAAAACCTGATATTTTTGGATGATTAATTGAATAGCAACCTGTTGAAAGAACTGTTCATAAATCTTTTTACTAATTGCTAAATAAATTTTATAACTAGGGTTAGTAATATTAAGAAATGTTTGGTAAATTAAATACTGTCCTAACGCTGTTTCAAATTCACGCATATTAGAACGACCAAGAAAACTTTTAATTTCAATAACTATTAGTTCTCCTTCTCTTGTGGCAGAAATTGTTTTTTCTCCAGCTAAATCAGCAAGTAACTTAACTTCTTCATATCTAATTGGATAAGGATCAAAAGTAATCGTCCAACCATCCTTAATTAAAGCATTTTTTACAGCTTCATGGTAAGTATCTTTTGCTGCCATTTGACCCTGTTAGTAAGATTTAGGTGAGCCATGAAGACTCACCCTAATTAAACTATACCAACGAAGCTTGCTCCTCTTTAGAAATCACCCGCCCTTCATCTTCAAAACCGGCGATTTGATCAAAGTTCAAATACCGATATAAATTATCAGCAAAAGGATGAATCTTACTCGCCACAATATCAAGATATTCCTGCACTGTGGGAATGCGACCTAATAATGCAGAAACGGCGGCTAATTCAGCAGAACCTAAATACACTCTTGCGCCTTTACCCATACGATTATTGAAGTTGCGGGTAGAGGTGGAAAATACAGTTGTGCCATCAGCAACTCGCGCCTGATTTCCCATACATAAACTGCATCCAGGCATTTCTGTTCTTGCACCAGCCGCACCAAAAATGCTGTATACACCTTCTTCTTTTAATTGGTGTTCATCCATGCGGGTGGGTGGTGCTATCCACAGGCGAGTTTTGACTTCTCCTGCACCTTCCAAAACTTTGGCTGTGGCGCGATAATGACCGATGTTTGTCATACAAGAACCAAGGAATACTTCTTGTACTGGATCATTAGCAACTTCCGATAATAATTTAACATTATCGGGGTCGTTGGGAGCAGCCACAATTGGTTCTTTGATGTCGTTTAAATCAATTTCAATGATTGCTGCATACTCCGCGTCTGCATCGCCTTCTAGTAACACGGGGTTGGCTAACCATTCTTCCATTTTGGCGATACGGCGCAGGAGGGTGCGAGAGTCTTGATAACCCCGTGCAATCATGTTTTTCAGTAAAGCTACGTTGGAACGCAGATATTCCGCGACTGTCTCGACACTCAGTTTAATGGTGGAACCTGCACAGGAACGTTCGGCGGTAGCATCGGTAAGTTCAAAGGCTTGTTCGACTTTTAAATCTGGTAAGCCTTCAATTTCCATGATGCGTCCAGAGAAGATGTTTTTCTTGTTCTCCTTCTCTGCTGTTAGCAAACCTTGTTGAATAGCGATATAAGGAATGGCGTTAACAATATCTCGCAGGGTAATTCCTGGTTGCAATTCGCCTTTGAATCTTACCAAAACTGATTCTGGCATATCTAAAGGCATGACACCCAAAGCACCAGCAAAGGCAACTAACCCGGAACCGGCGGGGAAGGATATTCCCAAGGGAAAGCGGGTGTGAGAGTCGCCACCTGTACCTACGGTGTCGGGTAACAGCATTCGGTTGAGCCAAGAGTGAATGATACCATCACCGGGACGCAAAGCGACACCAGCGCGGGAGGAGAAGAAATCTGGTAGTTCGTGGTGGGTTTTGATGTCTACTGGTTTGGGATAGGCGGCGGTATGACAGAAGGTTTGCAGGACTAAATCAGCACTGAAACCTAAACAAGCCAGTTCTTTTAATTCGTCACGGGTCATGGGGCCGGTGGTATCCTGAGAACCAACGGTAGTCATGATGGGTTCGCAAGATGTACCAGGACGGACACCGGGTAAACCGCAGGCTTTACCTACCATTTTTTGGGCTAGGGTGTAGCCTTTACCTGTGTCTGCTGGTGGCTGGGGACGGATAAATAAGGTGCTTGGTTCTAAGCCTAGTGCAAGGCGCGTTTTGTCGGTGAGGGTACGGCCAATTAGTAGGGGGATGCGTCCACCGGCGCGGACTTCATCAAGGATGGTGTCTGGTTTGAGGGTGAAGGTGGAAATAACTTCGCCGTCTTCGTTGGTAATTTCACCTCTGTAGGGATAGATGGTAATTACCATGCCGGTTTCGAGTTGGGTGACATCACATTGTATGGGCAAAGCACCGGCATCTTCAGCAGTGTTGAAAAAGATAGGCGCGATCGCACCACCTAAAATATAACCCCCAGCGCGTTTATTAGGAACAAAGGGGATATCTTGTCCTGTATGCCATAACACGGAGTTAATAGCAGACTTCCGTGATGAACCAGTCCCAACAACATCCCCAACATAAGCCACGGGATGTCCTTTTTTCTTCAACTCGGCAATGGTTTCTAAGCTTCCTGGTTGCCGTGACTCTAACATTGCCAAGGCGTGGAGGGGAATATCTGGGCGGGTGGTGGCGTGGGTGGCTGGGGATAAATCATCGGTGTTGGTTTCCCCAGGCACTTTAAAGACGGTGACGTTAATATATTCTGGAAGTTTGGGACGAACAGTAAACCATTCTGCTTCTGCCCAAGAGTTAATTACCCGTTTAGCGTAGGGGTTGGTTTTAGACAGTTCCAAAACATCATGAAAGGCATCATACACCAATAAGGTTTTGCTGAGGGCGGCGGCGGCATAGGCGGCGATGGGTTCTTTACCTTCACCACCCATGACTAGGGGTGTATCACCTTCTGATGGTTTGGTAGAAAATTGCAACAACTCAATTAAAGACTGCACATTATAACCGCCTACCATTGTCCCCAGTAATTCCACTGCTTCTATTGAGGAAATTAAGGGACTGGTGATTTCGCCTTTAGCAATACCTGTTAAGAATCCAGCTTTAACATAGGCGGCTGCATCTACGCCAGGGGGGATGCGATCGCGCAACAAATGTAATAATGTTTCTTCTTCACCCTTGGGCGGATTTTTCAGTAATTCACACAATTCTGAGGTTTGCTTCGCATCCAACGGTAAAGGGGGAATTCCTAATGCTGCCCTTTCGGCGACTTGTTGACGATATTCTTCTAGCATTGTTCTATTCTCCGTTGGGATGTTCTTCCCTTAATTATGAATTATTTTTAGGCAAGACTTGGCTATAAGAGTTTAGCCTATTTTATAGCTGAAAGCCTTACTGGTAATTGATCATCGATAATTTTGACTAATACTTAAATGATGGTTTTGCGTATTAGTTCTCATAGAAGATATTTTACTGAGTGCGATCGCTATTCTGCGGTGATGAATTTTTGTCTTGATGATAGAAAAGATGGGTTATCAATATACAAGACTAATATTTGATTTCTAAAATGTACGTAGGATGTGTTAGCAACAGCGTAACGCATTTATTACAAAGTTTTCGGTGCGTTACGGTTTACGCTTAACACACCCTACAAATACTGGTTTTCAATACATCTATTGATGATTTATCCTGAGTGTTGATTTAACCAAGTTTCTAAATCAGTAACACTAGAAAAATCTAGCAATGCTTCACCGAGATTTTCTAACTGTTCAATTGATAAGCTTCTAATTTGCTCAATTAATGATGCCTCAATTTCACCAAAACGGCGATTTAGTTGACGGAGTATTAATCCTTGTCCTTCTTCTTGTCGTCCTTCTTGTCTACCTTCTTGTCTGCCTTCTTGTCTGCCTTCTTGTCTGCCTTCTTGTTTGGCTTGTTCTCTGTCTCTTTGATATAGTGGTTCTAAACGCATGATTAACTCCCGATCATCTGCTTCTAGTTCTTGATTTAATCTTAAATTTTGGCGCAAGTTGTAAACTAATTCTAGGGTGGCTTGTTGGTAGGGATGATCTAATGGTAACGCTTGCAACTCAACAATTGCCTGTGACTGCACATTTCCTCTACCTAAAAGCCTCAGCCATAAAGTTTCCGGTGTTGCTGGTAATTGATGTATAGCGATAATTGCTGTGCGTAAGTTATCAGCCAAAAAATGTACTCCTGATATCCAGTCTTCTTTTTGAATAGTTCTAAAACCAGATAATTTAGTTTCAGATATGGTTGGAGTCAACACCCACAACTTAGGGATTTCTGAGTCTTGCAGTTTGGTTTTGTTAGTTTTTGCTTCTCGCCGCAGATAAGCTTTGACTTCTAATAATTTGAGTAGACAATCGCAAATTTCATCAGTAGAAGCTGGATTGCGGAAAGGTTCTATGATAGCAGGATTTTCGGCAAGCCTACCTAGTAAGCCTAGTATTTGTAAATTAGCGTTTTGCTGGGGAAAAGGAGTAAAGAAAACATCTATTTCTTTAATTTCTCCTGAGACTTTTTCTGAGGCTTTGACTTCCCCGTAGTTTTTTAAGAGTTCTTCAAGGTAGTCTTTAGCAAATTGATCATGTATGAACCGGGTCATTTTAAAATGGCGGAAGTTCTGTATTAATGCCCAGATTATATAGCAATACTGAACTATTTATGATGCTATAGATCCTCGACTTCTTTAAGAAGTCGGGGATCTGTAAAACTTGCATATTGGCTGACTGTCTTTAAATGTTACGCAAGGGTACTAAAGTGGTTACTGCATTTTCATCGGATGTTTTATCTGGGTTAGATTTTAAACGTGTTAATCTACTTTTGCGGACACGCTCGCTTTCTCTAATACCACCTGCTAGTTCATATTCATTGCTGTTTCTGCCGTACTTAAAACCAACTCCTGTCACCATTCTATCGGAAACTTGTTTTAAGGTTTTTTCCATTTCATCTAGCTTTTGTTTAGAAGAATCTATGACTGCTAGAGCAGAATTATAGTCCTCAAGCATTTTTTTAAATTGCTCGATTAATTCCGTTATGCTTTGCAAGTTATGAGTATCATCAAAATTAAGGTTTGGATCAATAGCTTTCATTCCAGCGACTCTAAACTGAGCTTTTTCTAAAATCTGGGAACTACGTTTTTTTCGAGGCATAATTTTGCTCTTTTAAAAGCTTTGCAAAGCTATTTTGGCTTAGTTAACCTGAATTATAGTTCAGCAAAAAACACATTTTTTGTAGCACAAGTTTTTATTTATGTACGTGATTTCTCTGAATTGAATTACTAAATTATGATGTAGAGGGTGCTATGGTGTAATTACCCCCCTTAATCCCCCCTTATAAAGGGGGGAAACTAAAAAACTAATTCCCTCCCCTTTATAAGGGGAGGGTTAGGGTGGGGTAAACAAATATTCGATACATTACTACAGACTATGATGATTGCTTCAATCTGAAGCCTTAATGTTGCAACTTTAACCATTAATGTTCTAGCTTTAAGAGTCAACGTTATAACTTAAAGGCTTAATGTTGCAACTTTAACCATTAATGTTCTAGCTTTAAAAGCTAACGTTATAATCTAAAGGGTTAATATTGTAACTTTAAGGGTTAATGTTATAACATTAATGACTAAAGTTTGTTGGTGAGTGCATGATAACAAGCGTGGTATTCTTGCAATTCTTTCCATGTCTCGCCCAAAACGCAATTTACAATCAGGCTTTTCCTAACTGTTATAACCCCGCAGTGCCAGGTATCGGAAATCTGAAATGTTGATTGTAGCGTACATCAGGGGCTTGTTATGAATCTTTAGAAACTTTTGACAAAAACGGTCTTAACCCATTATTCAACACCGCAATGGCAATTCCCCCCACAGAATCCCGACTAGCACCCACATCCGGCCCCGCAGCTTTGAGAATTTCGCGGGTTGTGGCGAATAAACTATAAAGAGAGTTCATGGCTTCCCGCACTAAACCTTGTTCCATTTGTAATGGTTGCACAGCAATGCGCGTCACCAACTCCACATACAGCGACCAAGCCGCCCTTTGTTCTGTGGTGTTAACTTTCCAAGACATGGAACCAATGCCAAAAGGTAGACTTAAAGAGACAGTTTCTAAGGAAACGCGATCGCGCATAACTATAACTAAGGAAATTTAACTATATTTAGTGAATATTATAGTAATTGATGAAACTCTTCTACCAAAGCCTTGCTCATAACCATCAAAAATATATATTGCGCGATCGCTCAATTAAAATGTGCATGTTAAAAAGCAAAAGTTTTATTTTACGCAAAGGCGCAAAGAGTTATAAAAAGTTGGGCAAAGTCAAAAGTTTATTGAATATCTGCAATAATATTAAACAATTCCGATATAATAATAAATTTGTCTATTGCACTCATTTTTTGAGTATATGTCCAAAACCTACACCGTAGAACTGCTGCACCAAGGCAAAGTTCATACTCTGCAAGTTCCTGAAAACGAAACTATTTTATCAGTAGCTGAAGCTGCTGGTCTTGGTTTACCTGCTTCTTGTCATGCAGGTGTATGTACAACTTGCGCCGCGCAAATTACCGAAGGAACTGTAGATCAGACTGATGGTATGGGCGTTAGTCTAGAATTACAAAAACAAGGTTACACATTACTTTGTGTCGCTTATCCTCGTTCTGATTTGAAAATTGAGACTGAAAAAGAAGAAATAGTTTATCAGTTGCAATTTGGCAAAGACCAATAAAGTATGAAGTGTGAAGTCTGAAGGATAAAATTTCATACTTCATACTTCATAATTCATACTTCATTCCGCTATTCTAGAAACAATTAATAAAAAGGATGAACGGCGATGACTACTCATTTTATTACCGCAGAAATTGACATTCAAGAAACTCCTACTGAGTTGCAAAAAACAATTGAAGCTGAGTTGAAAAAACAAGGTGAACCTCTGCGTTGGGCAATTACATCTGTGGATGAAGCACAGCAGAAAGTTGCTGTTGAAGCAGTTGTTACTACAAGTGCTGAGTAAAAGCTGCATAGAAAACTCTCAATTTTCATGTTCAATCACATCCCGCCTAGAACTAAAGTTTCAGGCTCATAGTCAAAGTCCACTTAAGTGAACTGAAATACATTTTTAGTTGAGTCATCTTGAGATGACTTGCGCTATGAGACTCGGAATTCATTCTGAGGCGGGATAGATGCGCTACACAAATATTTCTTAAAGCTTTCAAACTGTCTTAGAGGATGTTTAAAAAGTCCTTAATAATGTGTCAAATCATTTTAGATCCCCCTAAATCCCCCTTAAAAAGGGGGACTTTGATTCTTTTTCCCCCCTTTTGAAGGGGGGTTAGGGGGGATCTGAATGTACTAAATAGCACAGTCAAACACTTTTCAAACTGTCCTAAAATATCTGACTACCTTATATATGACTCAGTGAAACTTAACAAAACTGTGATGTTGGGTTTCGCTATCGCTTCACCCAACCTACATCTACTCAGCACTTACAATGCGTCCTTACACTGCGATTTTAATTGTACCTACTGGCGTTGGGGCGGCGATTGGGGGATATGCGGGTGATGCTATACCTGTTGCTCGAACTTTAGCACAGGTTTGCGATCGCCTGATTACTCACCCCAATGTTCTCAACGGCGCAAGTTTATATTGGAATATCCCCAACGCTTTTTATGTGGAAGGTTACGGGTTAGATAAATTTGCGGCTGGTGATTGGGGTTTACGTCCAGTCCGCAATAATAAGGTAGGTTTGCTTTTAGACCAAGGTATTGAACCAGATTTATTACTGCGTCACCTTCAAGCTGCTGATGCAGCTAGGGCAACCCTGGGATTAACGATTACAGATTATGTAATTACAGATGCTCCATTAAATGTAGAATTACGCACATCAGCATCGGGGGCAAGTTGGGGAACCATTGGCAACCCAGATAGTTTACTGCGGGGTGCGGAAAAACTCATACAAAAAACTGGGGCAGAAGCGATCGCAGTTGTCGCCCGTTTCCCCGATGATATAGATGAAGATGCTGTACAAAATTATCTTCAAGGCAAAGGCGTAGACACAATAGCCGGCGCAGAAGCCGTAATTAGTCATTTATTAGTTAGACATTTGCAAATTCCCTGCGCCCATTCACCAGCCCTCGCCAGCGCCCCTCCTTACCCCGATTTATCTCCTCGTTCCGCCGCCGAAGAATTAGGTTATACTTTTTTACCAAGCGTACTTGTGGGTTTAAGTCGCGCCCCGCAATTTATTGTCGAGAAACAATTATTTACATCTTGTCACGATGATATTTGGGCTGATCATATAGATGCTGCGATAGTGCCTGCAAACGCTTGTGGTAGCAGTGCTTTACTCAGTTTAAGTCAAAGCCAATGCCAAATAATTACCGTCAGAGATAATCAAACCCAAATCCAAGTTCCAGCCCAACCTTTAGGAATCAAATCCATCCAGGTAAACTCATATTTAGAGGCAATTGGTGTATTAGTAGCCCTCAAAGCCGGCATTAATCCCCATGCCTTAGTTAATGGTCAATAGTCCTTTGTCCTTTGTTGTTTGTGATTTTACCTCCCTTTTCCCCAATACGGTTTGCTTACTATCCCCTCTGTTTAAGGGGTTGGAGGGATCTCAAAATACTAAAACGTTAACGAAACCCTATTGCCTTGTTCCCAACTCCCAACTCCCCACTCCCTACTCCCTAACTCTGAACTCCCGTGGTAGAACAACAAAAACAAGACCCTGAAATTCCCTATTTAACCCGTACCCAAGTGCTGATAGCAATGGGTGTAACAGCAATTCTGTTGTGGACAGTTGCCAAAGTTTGGTTACGCTTTGGTGGCGTTTATTTATTCAAGTGGGAATGGAACCCAATAGATTTCTGTTGGGGAATAGGTGTAGGCTTTATCATCACCTCTTTAAGTGGTTTAGCTTATCGCTTATGGCCTGTTTATCGTCAAAGCGCGGATTATTATTTAGAACTAGTCTTAAGACCTTTAGCTTGGCCTGACTTAATTTGGTTGGGTTTACTACCTGGTTTAAGTGAAGAATTATTATTTCGTGGTGTAATGCTGCCGGCTTTAGGCTTAGACCATGTGGCAGTCATTGTCTCTAGCCTTTGCTTTGGAGTTTTACACCTCAGTGGTTCGCAACAATGGCCTTATGTAATGTGGGCAACTGTGATTGGATTGATTTTAGGATATAGCGCCTTATTGAGTGGCAATTTGTTAGTCCCAATTGTTGCCCATATTATGACCAATTGGATTTCCAGCTATTTTTGGAAAACGCAGCAACGTTAAATCTGTGGTTAGTTACTCAACAATGTTTTAGCCCCTCTCCGTGTCGGAGAGGGGTTGGGGAGAGGTTAATTATTTTAGGAAAGTATCAGGTTGGTTTGGAGCGTATTTGCTGCGATCGCAATTGCCTGTGGTAGAATGCGATGTTCTTGAATTTGAATCCGGGCGTGGAGTGTTTCTGGTGTATCATCCGGTAACACAGGCACAGCCGCTTGCATTAATATCGGGCCACTGTCAACTTCTAAACAAACTAAATGCACTGTACAGCCAGTAATTGTTACCTTTGCTTGCAAAGCTTGTTCTACTGCATGAATTCCCTTAAAACTTGGTAACAAACTCGGATGAATATTAATAATTCTGTTAGGAAAAGCATCAATTAACACCGATGTTACCAGCCGCATCCAGCCAGCCAAAATTACCAAATCAACATCATACTGACGCAAAGTCTGGACAATTTGTTGATCTAAAGTTTCTCGCTTTTTATATTCGCGGTGGTTTAATAAAACAGTTTCAACACCACGGTTAGCAGCGCGTGTTGCTGCTTTCGCCCCTGGATTATTGTAAATTAGAACTGGAATTTGGGCATTAATTTGGCCATTGTCAATAGCTTGAGCAATTGCTTCAAAATTGCTACCATTCCCAGAAGCTAGAATGCCAAGCTTAATTGGAGTATCACTAAATGGTAGTCCGCTAATATGGGGAGAAACCAAGCTAAAACTAGAATCAGGGCGAAAGGTCATAACAGCAACAAGGAAAATGAATAGATGCCAAAGATATATACTAATAAATCATGGTTAGATAATGATACATTTGCCGCTTGGACTTTTCTTGCACCCGCATTAATTTTATTAGGAATTTTTGTAATTTGGCCGATCGCCTATTTGTTTTACCTGAGCTTCACTGCTGGTAGTTTTACATCCACAGGTACTTATTGGGTAGGGTTAAAAAACTACTGGCGTTTGTTACTTAACCCTGATTTTTGGCAAGTTTTAGGCAACACAATTTATTTTACCCTGGCTACAGTCATCCCCAGCTTAATTATTCCTTTGGGGTTGGCAGTATTATTAAATCGTTCTCTAGCTTTGCGAGGAATTTTAAGAAGTGCCTACTTTTTACCTTCCATTATTTCTCTCGTCGCGGCTGGTTTAGGGTTTCGCTGGCTGTTTCAAACTACTGGCCCTGTCAACGCATTTTTAAATTCATTTGGTATTGCGCCCATTTCCTGGCTAGGAGATACCTTTTGGGCAATGCCTGTGTTAATTATTTTAAGTATTTGGAAACAATTAGGGTTTAATATGGTTGTTTTTTTAGCCGGGTTGCAAGCAATTCCTCCCAGTCGCTATGAAGCAGCCGAATTAGATGGTGCAAATGCTTGGCAACAATTTTGGTATGTAACTTTACCAGGATTACGCCCTACTGTAATTTTCGCCACCATCACCACAGCAATTTTCACATTACGGAGTTTTGAACAAGTTTACGTTATTACTGGCGGCGGCCCTTTAAATTCTACTAATTTATTGGTTTACTACATTTATCAAGAAGCCTTTGGTCAATTTGATTTTGGTTATGCGGCGGCGGCGGCGACAGTTTTATTAGCTGTAACTTTAGTTTTAGTGTATTTCCAATTACAAACTTGGGGCGAAGAATAGTTATTTTAGGCGTTCCATAAATGCGGGATGAATTAAGCATTTTTAGCAAGGTTAACTATCGATGTTTCGCGCCTTTGCGCGAAACAAAAAACATCCCTCTAATCCAATACGGTTCAGTTAAGAAAATAAATTAACTGCTACACATAAAACAGAACTATTTTTTGGAGGGGGTTTGGGGGAGAATCCCCCAAGTCTTGGTTCTTCTGAAATCGATAAGCTGACAACGTTAAATGAACCGTATTGGGGGATATTTTATGATTATTTCCTGACTTATGTCAGCATTTTTTGTTGTGAGAAACACATTTTTAGGCTACTTTACGTCAATTATCCAAATATTCTTTATTTATCATTCAGCGAATTATCTTGATTGGTGTAATCTCGATATACAGTAACTCTCACAATTGAGCTTTGCAATTATTGACACTCTGAGGTGAGTAACATGAGATTAATTTCTAGCCAAATTCCAGAAAAATCTGGTCAACAGCAGGATTTCAGTGGACGTGATTTGCAAGGAATTGATTTAAGTGGTGCTAACTTGCGGGGAGTAAATTTAAGCGGTGCTAATTTAGCTGGTGCAAAATTAACTGGTGCAGACTTAAGTGAAGCAGATTTAACCCAAGTTAATTTGAGTAATGCTGATTTAAGTTATGCTAATTTGTGTGAGTCTTGCTTGTGGCGATCGCAATGTACTCACAGTAACTTTTGGGGTGCTTCTTTGTGTGGTGTAGATTTCACCGAAGCAGACTTGAGTTATGCCCAATTCATTGAAGCCTCATTAATAGAAGCTAAATTAATCAGAGCAAATTTGCAAGCAGCTAGTTTATCTGGTGCCATATTACTAGAGGCTAATTTAACCGAAGCAAATTTGCATAGTGCAGACTTGACATGGACTAATTTAACTAAAGCCAACTTATTAAACGCCAATCTTTGGGAAACAAAAATCATCTATAGCAAACTCCGCCATACAATTATGCCTGAAGGCACAATTTATAAACCGGAAATCATGATTATTCATTAAATTTTTGAAAGATATAGCCTTTACTAGTACAGGTCGGCGGAAATAAATAGACCACACTTCGGCTACTTCGGCTGCGCTCAGTACAAGTACACTCAGTAACCATAAGAAATTGCTAAAAAGCTTGTGGTATCGTTATTCTTTCTTTTTTCTTTTGCCTTGCTGTACTAGTCTGCTGAGATACAAACTTATCTTACTATCAATCTGGTGTAGGACTTACGCATAAAAACGAGAAATCAAGAGTTTTGGGAAAGGTTTAGGAGTATGGGGGCGTATATATCCAAAACCCTTACAATCCCATACTCCTAAACCCCTACACCCAGTCTCCACAAACAATCTTTGTGGGTAAGTCCTAAAGTGATGAAAAATCCTTAAGTATTAACGAAAATATCTGCATTGGTTAAAGACAATCCAGCACTGAGTGTAGCAAATTGGATTCTGGCGATCGCGCCTGTACCATCGGCATCAAAGAACAAGCCGCCTGTTACATTGTTATAAATAAATCTCTGACTACTTGTAGTTGCTGCTGCACCAATGACAAATCGATTAGCCGCGATCGCTGCACCAGCTACTAAGCCTCCACCAAAACCAGATGCAGAGACAAAAATCGTATCATCAACTACTTTAAAATCAGTAATTCTATCAATACCTTCATTCCGGGAATTGAAATTAAAGCTATCTCTTCCCAAACCACCAGTGAGTGTATCGTTACCAGCACGACCAACAAGAATATCATTGCCAGCACCACCATTTAGAGTATCATTACCT